>JAAXGF010000270.1 GCA_012267605.1 Alphaproteobacteria bacterium
GGCTCAGACCGGTCGTCGCCTTCGATCCGAAATACCCCACCGGCTGCTCCCCTCATCGCGCGCCTATACAGTCAAGCCCGGATCAACAACGTGCGTCGTGCCAACGGCGAAACGCTGCCGCCAGCGAAAAAATCAGGACGCTGTCAGAGTTGAGGCACCTGGGCAGTTACGACTGAGGAAGAAATGATGGAAGGCGCGAAGAAAGCGTTTGCAGAAGGGTGCCTTTCCGAACAATGAACGTCGCCGAGTAGCTCGATTTCCCGGTAACCGTTGGCAACCGCCGATTGGCCAGAGAATGCCGCTTGACGCCGATCCTGGCAAGTCGTTTAGTGGAGCCATGCTGGGGTTGTTTCGCCGCGGCGTCGACTCGCGGCCAAGGGCATGTGCGCCGCCCGGCTTGGTCATTTACGCGGTCGGCGACATTCATGGGCGCGCCGATCTTCTTGCCGGGCTGCACCGCGCGATTTTGTCGGATGCGGCGCGCACGGCCGACAGCAAAAAGCTCGTGGTTTACATCGGAGACTACGTTGATCGCGGTGCAGACAGCCGAGGCGTGATCGACATCCTAATCGGCGCGCCGCTCACGGGATTCGACTACGTCTTCCTTATGGGCAACCACGAAGCCACCTTCCTTGATTTTCTGGAAGGCATATCCGTTGGCTCTGGATGGTTGCGTTGGGGTGGCGAGGAAACTTTGAGAAGCTACGGCGTCTTGCTATCCGGGTTACGGGACAATCCACGGGCACTGGCCGAGGCCCAGTCCGAGATTCGCAGTAAATTACCGGCGGCTCACTTAGCGTTTCTGCGCGGTTTGAGCTTGAGCCACCAAGAAGGAGATTATTTTTTTGGTCATGCCGGTGTGCGCCCTGGGGTTCCGCTTCAGGCCCAATCTCCCGAGGATTTGATGTGGATTCGCGAACCGTTTCTAAGTTCGAAGGCAAACCACGGACGGGTCGTCGTCCACGGACACTCCATTTCCCGGGAGGTTACCTTTCGCCCCAACCGAATCGGCATCGATACAGGCGCCTACGCCAGCGGCATCTTAACCTGCCTGGTCCTTGAGGAAGACCGTCAACGCTTGCTGCAAACTGGAAATTCAGCTTGAGGAGGGATGGTGCTGAACCGCTGTTCTTCGGTTATTCTTCCTCAACCACATCTGGCAAGGGCACGGGCGAATCGCTCAGCTCGCGTAAATAGGCAATGAGATCGGCGCGGCTTGCAGGCTTTTTCATCCCCTTGAACGCCATTTTGGTTCCCGGCGCGTAACCCTTGGGATTGGCCAAGAATGCGTCCAGTGCTTCGAACGTCCAGGTGCCACCCAAATCGGTCAGCGCGGGAGAGTAAGCGAAACCATCCCGTGCCGCCTGTTCAGCGCCGAGGATAGCCCACAGATTTGGACCCACCTTGTTGGGTCCGCCGGGCGTGAAATCGTGGCACGCGGCGCAGCGTTTGACTGCTTTCTTGCCTTTATCGGGATCGGCTGAAGCCAACAGCACCGCCAGGGACACTGGCTCCGCTTCTTCCGTCGCTTCATCAGCTTCCATCGTCGCGCTGGAAGGTTCTTCCGTCGGCCGGACTTTGTGTCCCCCGCCTGGTTGATAAATTCCATCCACAAGAATGTTAATCGATGTGGCAGTAAAAACCGCCAAAAGCACCGCGCCCGCGACTTTGTTCGCTTCAATGCTCAACATTTGGCGAAACACATCCTCCCGATAAATCCATCAACGCCCCACGCGGACATTAGCCTCTTCCCGATGGCTTGCGCAACTCCTAGACTTGCAACGGGTCCCGGAGGTTGTCCAAAAAATGGTTAGGAACGGGCCGTGAGTGCCGTACCGCGCAATCCCGCCGTGGTTATTCCTTCGCGTTTGGCCGCGACGCGCTTGCCGCGCAAACCCTTGGCGGAAATTGCGGGCGAGGCGATGATCGTGCATGTTTGGCGGCGTGCAGAGGCGGCTGAAATCGGTCCCGTGATCGTCGCGTGCGCCGATGCTGAAATCGCCGAAGTAGTTACCAGGGCTGGCGGAAACGCAGTGATGACGAATCCCGATCACGCCAGCGGTTCGGATCGGGTCCACGAGGCGATCGAGCTCATAGACCCGGGGCGACAGTTCGATGCGGTGATCAACATCCAGGGAGATTTACCCACTTTGGCGCTCGAGCTGCCGCGGGCCACCGTGAACCTACTGGCTGACGGGCGATACAACATTGCCACCATTGCCTGTCCAATAGCGGACGAATGGGAACGGAATGACGCGAATGTGGTCAAGGCCATCGTTTCAGTACCGCCCGGTGAGGATCACGGTCGCGCACTCTATTTTACACGTGCTACGGCACCGGCGGGGGATGGTCCGCTGTTCCATCACATAGGCATTTACGCCTATCGTCGCGATGCCTTGGCCCGATTCGTCGGTTTGCCGCCGGCACCGCTTGAACGCCGCGAACGTCTCGAACAGTTGCGGGCGCTTGAGGCAGGCATGGTCATCGGCGTTGGCTTCGTTGACACCGTTCCACTCGGTGTCGATACTCCGGCCGAACTGCGGCGCGCCCGTGAATGGATCGAGGGCGGCAAGTGAGATGTCGAAATGAAACCCGGCGCCCGTTTTCCTATTCGATGTCACCGCGGAAACGGCTAAGCAAACGGCTATGACGGACCGCTCGGACAACTCTAATATAGCCTTTCAAGGCGCCATCGGGGCTTATTCCCATCTGGCTTGCCAACAGGCCTATCCGGCGATGAGGCCGTTACATTGCGAGACGTTCGACGCAGCGTTCGAGGCGGTTCAATTGGAGAAAGCGGCGCTCGCCATGATTCCGATTGAAAATTCGCTGGCCGGCCGCGTCGCCGATATCCATCATCTGATGCCGCATTCGAAATTGCACATTGTGGCCGAGCACTTTCAGCGGGTTGTCCACAATTTGCTCGCGCCGAAAGGCGCGACCGTGGACGGTTTGACGACGGTACACTCGCATATCCACGCACTGTCCCAATGCCGCGAGTTGATAAGCGAGCTGGGCTTGAAAACGGTCGTCCACGCCGATACGGCCGGCGCCGCGGCAGACATTGCCAAGCACGGCGATACTTCCCAAGCGGCGATTGCCTCCGCTTTGGCTGCCCAGTCGTACGGCCTCGACACGCTGCGCGCCGGGATCGAAGATGCCGAACACAACACGACAAGATTTGTGGTCCTGGCTCGGGAACCGATCGAACTCGACCGGGTGGGCGGTCCGACAATTACGACATTTGTGTTTCGTGTGCGAAATGTCCCTGCGGCGCTTTACAAAGCGCTCGGCGGATTTGCGACAAATGGCGTCAATATGCTGAAGCTGGAGAGCTACATGCTGGACGGAAATTTCACCGCCACTCAATTTTACGCCGACATCGAAGGGCACCCTGCGCAACCGCCGGTTGCCCGGGCCCTTGAGGAACTGGGATTCTACACCCACAATGTCGATATTTTGGGAACGTATCCGGCCAATCCGTTTCGCCACCAGAATGGCCGACCAGAGGGACTCTAGTTCGGGGATTGCGGTGGTTGTTCGCGGGTAGCGTCACGAGCAAGCATGTCGTCGAGCCTGGCAACCCGTTGGTACAATCGACGGCTACGCACCAACAAATCACATAGGGCGGGCGGCAACTTGTCCGAATCCTCGCCTTGGGCATTGAGGCAAATCTCCTGTCCACCTAATCGGTGCTTTTTCTCGCACGCCTGCGCTGTTGTAAGCTCCCCCGCTTCGACTGCTCGCTGAGCCATGAGCCAGGCAACGATTTGAGTCAGACGCGCGGTCACCCGGGTGGTTTCCAGATTAACTGCAATCTCGTCGTCTTTCGAAGATGGCCGCTGCGCCGCCGTTACATAATTTTTGGTCTCGACAAGCAGTGCGATCGCCTCGTCATAGGTCTTACGAAAGAAGGCGGTGCCCGCAAAATGACCGAAATTGGCAGCCTGGTCTGGCATATCTGGGTAAACCTTTGCTCTTCGAGATTCGCCACAGCCGTCGGCAAAGGACGGTCGGCCAGATTCAAGCCGCCAAGAGCTTGTCGACCTCGTCAACCAATCCACGCAGATGGAAGGGCTTGGAAACAATCTTGGTACGCGGTTGCAACAGATTTCGCGCCTTCAACGCGACAGCGGCAAATCCAGTGATCAACATGACACGCGCCGTGGGCATGGCCCAACTTGCCCGCTGCGCCAAGGCGATTCCATCCATTCCCGACATGACAATGTCGGCGAGCAGCAGGTCGAATGCATTGGGTGAAAGCAGGGGAACTGCCTCGGTGCCGTCGGCGACGGCAACCACGGAATGGCCGGCACGCTCGAGCGCGCGTGTAAGAAACCGGCGCAAACTATCATCGTCCTCGGCGAGGAGAATGTGTGCCATGCGCCGCTAGCTCCTCATTTCGCCCACGTGGGCGGCCCGTAACAAAACTATCATTTTTTAATTCCCTAACAGATTCACCCAACTTTCCCGCCACCAAGTTAAACACCAGCCATTCGCGCGTTGGCATTCACGCCGCCGGCGTCGGGATTCCGTGACAGGCTCCTCTGATTAGGCTAAATCCACCTTTAAAAGCAGTAAATATGCGGCAATATTCAGCGTTGAATAATGAAAAACGGAACATTATGCGCCGATCAGGTGCAAGCGGGAACAACGGATGAACGATCGGCCGATGAGTTGGCCGGCGATATAAGCGATAGATTCCCGAGTGATGAGTTAGGGCTCGATATCGTCGAGCCGATGTACCGGAGCTTGCCGCTGGTGCTTGCGTCACCGCACAGCGGGCGCGATTATTCGGAAGCGTTTCTCGCCGCCTCGCGTCTTGACGCCCTTGCGCTCCGGCGCTCCGAGGACAGTTTTGTCGATGAACTGTTCGCCGGTGCGCGAGGTTTGGGGGCACCTTTGTTACGTGCTCATTTCCCCCGCGCCTATGTTGATCCCAACCGTGAGCCGTATGAACTCGATCCGAGCATGTTCGTCGATTCTCTGCCGGAAGGCGTGAATACTCAATCCGCGCGCGTACGCGGAGGCTTGGGGACCGTTGCACGGGTGGTCGCAGACGGATCGGAGATCTACCGTGGAAAGCTTTGTTTCGAAGACGCAGATTTTCGAATTCGAAAATTTTACCGGCCCTACCACGCGGCGCTAACCGAACTCATCCAGGTAACCAAGCGGCGGTTTGGCTTCGTCATCCTGATCGATTGTCATTCTATGCCGTCGGTTGGTGGTCCAATGGACAGCGATGCCGGTTCCAAACGTGCGGATTTTATCCTTGGGGATCGGCACGGGACCTCTTGCCATCCGGTTGTGACGCTGACGGCTGAGCGCGTGCTCAAACAGCGTAACTTCACGGTTTGCCGTAACACCCCCTACGCGGGGGGATTCACGGTGCAACATTATGGCTGTCCCAAAGAAGGCGTTCATGCCCTTCAAATCGAGATCAACCGTGCCACTTATATGGACGAGGCGAGGATTTGTCGTGGTCCCCAATTCGCCGGAATTACAGCCGAAATGACTCGCGTGGTGGCAGCCGTAGGCCGCATCGACCCGGTTGTGCTTGATGCCGCGAGATGCTCCCCTGGTGACCTTATTCCTTGAGGGTATAGGATGGGGAGCAGTCTAAGACGAGCCGATCCCCAAAACCATCTCCATGACCTTGCCTCAACCGCCGCTACTCGTCATCACCGATGGCGCACGCGCACGTAAACCACTAGCTAAAATCGTCGCAAAAGCTTGCGACAGCGGTTGCCGCTGGTTCATGGTGCGGGAAAAATATCTACCTCAAGAAGAACTTGCAGCGCTGGTCATCGAATGCCAAGCCGCTACGCGCGGCACCGACGCGATTATCAGCGTCAACACGGATATCGGTATCGCCATTGCGTGTGGCGCCGATGGGATTCACCTTCCTAGCGGTGGTCAAATTGCCATGGCAAAACATCGGCTCGGTGGTATCGTCGGTGTGTCCGCCCATAATTTGGATGAGGTTCGCTTCGCCTTCGCGGAAGGCGCAGATTACGTTACCTTGAGTCCCATTTTCGCGTCTTCGAGCAAACCCGGATACGGACCCGCGTTAGGGCTTGCCAAGCTTCGTGACACCGCTGAGAGGGTGAGCATTCCAATCGTCGCCCTGGGCGGTATTGACGCCGGGAACACCTCGCGCTGTTTGGCTGCTGGTGCCGCTGGTGTGGCTGTCATGGGGGCGGTAATGACGGCCTCGGACCCCCGTCGGGTTAGCGCCGATCTCGTCGCGGCCGTTACCCAGGTTGTCTGTTGATCCTCGGAGACATAATTTACATAGGGAAATGATGTGACTGACACGGCCATGTTGAAGGGAAAGCGAATACTGCTAATCGTCGCGGGTGGTATCGCCGCGTACAAGTGTCTCGAGCTAATTCGGAGGCTGCGGGACGAAGGCGTCCGGGTGCGCGCGATTCTGACCGAAGCTGGCGCCCAATTCGTCACCCCTTTGAGTCTGGCCTCGCTCACAGGGGACAAAGTGTACACCGACCTTTTCTCCCTTACCGATGAGAATGAAATGGGGCATATCCGACTATCCCGCGAAGCCGACCTGGTGGTTGTCGCACCCGCGACCGCTGATTTATTGGCGAAAATGGCGGCCGGTTTGTCTAACGATTTGGCGACGACGGCCCTGATGGCGACAGATAAGCCGGTGTTGGTGGCACCTTCAATGAATGCACGCATGTGGTCTCATCCTGCCACCCAGCGTAACTTGGCCCAACTCGATGCCGACGGAATACTGCGCATCGATCCCGCACATGGCGGTCTCGCCTGCGGCGAGGAAGGGGTAGGTCGGATGGCTGAGGCTGCGCAGATCCGCGACGCGATCGCGAATTATTTCGCTTCGAGTGAGCGTCTCAAGGGTGTTCGCGCTCTGGTGACCAGCGGCCCTACCTTTGAGGCAATCGATCCTATTCGATATATTGCCAATCGATCCTCGGGCAAACAGGGGCACGCCATCGCCGACGCCTGCGCTCGGCTCGGCGCCGAAGTAACTTTGATTACCGGGCCGACCAGCGAGCCCGATCCGCACGGGGTGGCTGTCCTGCATATTGAAAGCGCCGCCGAGATGATCGCCGCTTGCGATCGGTCGCTCCCAGTTGATATGGCATTCTGTGCCGCCGCCGTGTGCGATTGGGGTGTGGCAGAAACAAGGCCAAACAAGATTAAGAAGGTTGATGGCGGCGAACCGCCGGCGATCAAACTAATCCCCAATCCGGATATTCTCGCGCATATCGTCGACGCCGGGAATCGCCGTCCCCGTTTGGTCGTCGGCTTTGCAGCCGAGACCGATTCAGTGATCGACAACGCCAAGGCCAAACTGGCGCGCAAGAATTGTGACTGGATCGTTGCAAACGACGTATCGGGAGGGACGATGGGTGGCACGGACAATCGGGTTCACTTGGTGACTCAATCCGGTGTGGAAGATTGGCCGCGGCTCGACAAACGTGAGGTGGCGCGCCGGCTCGTCAACCGGGCGGCTTCTGTGCTCGCCGAACAAGCTCAATGACCCAGGAAGACGTTCGGGTCGCATTAGCAAGCCTGCCCCACGCCGCAGATCTGCCTTTGCCGGGATACGCCACGGCGGAGAGCGCGGGCATGGATCTTGCTGCCGCCCTCGTTGAGCCTTTTACACTGGCACCCGGAGAACGCGCGCTGATTCCTACTGGCCTAACCATCGCCCTGCCCACAGGTTACGAAGCTCAAGTACGTCCCCGGTCCGGTTTGGCGTTGAAACACGGGATCACCGTGCTTAACAGTCCGGGCACGATCGACGCGGATTACCGCGGCGAGATTGGCGTAATATTGGCGAATCTGGGTCACGAGGAAATTACCCTGCGCCGCGGCCAGCGAATCGCTCAGCTCGTCGTTGCGCCCGTCGCCAAGGTCGTATGGGACGTGGTCAAGACCCTGCCGACGAGTTCACGTGGCGAGGGTGGTTTCGGCTCCACGGGTGTGACTTCGCCATGAGTTTTAGCGAGGCACAACTCACGCGCTACGCCCGGCATATCGTATTGCCGGAAGTCGGCGGCCATGGCCAGGCACGTCTGATGGAATCACGGGTATTGGTGGTTGGCGCGGGCGGTCTGGGATCCCCTGTCCTGCTCTATCTCGCCGCTGCGGGGGTGGGCACACTGGGTGTCATAGATGACGACGAGGTGGATTTAGCCAACCTCCAGAGGCAAATACTCCACACCACGGAACGGGTGGGGATTGCCAAAACCGATAGCGCGCGTGCGGCGCTAACCGCCATCAATCCCGACGTTCGTGTTGTGGCACATAGGGAAAGATTGACGGCGCGAAACGCTCTGCGGCTCTTCGGTGACTACGATCTTATCGTCGACGGGAGCGACAATTTCGCCACCCGTTATTTGGTCAACGACGCGTGTTATTTTTCGCGCAAACCGCTGGTATCAGGAGCGATGCTGCGGTTCGATGGCCAGTTGTCCACATTTAAGGCCTATGTCGAAGGCGATAACCCATGCTATCGCTGTGTTTTCCCGGAGCCGCCCGAACAGGCGTCATCGTGCGCCGAGGCCGGTATTCTGGGCGCCCTGGCAGGTGCTATCGGATCACTGCAGGCCACCGAGGTTCTGAAGGAGCTATTGGACCTTGGCGATAGCCTCTCCGGGAGGCTGCTCATGTACGACGCGCTGACCACGCGCTTTCGAGAAGTTCGTCTTCATCGGGACGGAAATTGTCCCTTATGTGCTCGCAAAGTCCTGAGGGATTTGTCCGTCCATGACGGTTGACAACGACGGGCCTCAGCCGCCCCAAAAACTCTCCCTTGTCGTATTTTCAGGGGCGTTCGATCGGATTCACTACGCTCTAGCGACTGCCGCAGCCGCGGCCGCGGCGGCTCGGCCGGTGACTCTGTTTTTTACGATGGATGCGATTCGTGCGTTGAGCCGGACGGTCGAGGATGGATCAGTCGGTTGGACCTCAATTGACGGTGCCCGGGCCCGCGACGAGGCTTTCGCCGCTGCTGGCGTCGCCGGATTTGAGGAACTCGTTACCGCTTGCACCGCGTTGGACGTTCGTTTCATGGTTTGCGAGATGGGTCTTCGCGTCTTGGGCCTTACCGGTGCGGATTTGCGCGATGACATAAAGATTTTCGACGGGGGAATTGTCAGCTTCTTGAATGACGCCCGTGCGGATGGGGCCATGCTGTTCGTTTAGCTCTCGTTGTCCGCACTGTAGTCCCGAGAAAAGGTATTTTATTTTTGTAGGGGCGCCGTAGTGGCGAAAGATTCCCTAGATGCACAATTTTGGTAAGCAAAGGCGATTTTTTCTCGCAGCGACGGCCATCGCAGTGTCCGTGTCATTCTGCGCCTTTATCGCGGAAATTGTGCTTTGGATGTTCCCGGTTAGTACGGGGCTTTTGGTCCAAGCTGTAAACGAACAGTCGCCGATCTTTCGTGCGACCCCAAACCAAGCCTACGTGTATTCTAAGAACTGGGACTTCTCGTTAGCCAACCAGGGCGCAGTCAACAATGCGGGGTTCGTCAACGATCAAGTTTACGACGCCAAGGATTCCTCACCACTCCTTGCGGTCATTGGCGATTCATTCGTTGAAGCCCTGATGGTCCCATACGGCGAGACAATTCATGGCCGATTGGCGAAGGCGGTTGCCGAAAGTGGGCGGGTTTATAGCTTTGGCTTTTCCGGAGCGGCGCTAAGTCAGTATCTGGCTTGGGCTCAATACGCAACGCGTGAGTACGATCCGGACGGCCTAATTTTCGTCGTGGTCGGCAATGATTTCGACCAAAGCCTTACCAAGTATGATAGTGCCCCCGGATTTCACCACTATGCAATGACGGAAAACGGGGAGTTGTCCTTGGATCGTTCGGACTACGAACCGGGATTCTTTCGTCCGGTGGTTTACCAATCCGCCCTACTGCGATACCTCATTTTTAATCTCAAGGTAACTGCCCAGGTCTGATC
>JAAXGF010000353.1 GCA_012267605.1 Alphaproteobacteria bacterium
GAGTTGCGGAAGTCGGGATAGCGTGACAAACCCGCAGCCAATTTCGAGCGAAACGCAAGCCGCCCTTTTCGCCCTCGTCTCGGAGACATAGAGTTCTAAGCCCGCCGCCTTGATTCAGAGCGGCGGAATGTTGATCCATTAAATCTGACAGTTTCCGTGAGGTCCCGGTATACCCGGGCCACTCCACGCTTTTCCGTAGTACTTCCGGCACGACAGCTATAGCCGAGGCAAACGGCACCGAGATGCCGTAAGTTCGAATAGGTCGCCCCCAACGCGCTAGTATTCACGGTACCACCGGCGTTATGGTAGAAAGTTCGGAAATCTCCGACACGCGGCCACAAATCCCACAACGATCGTCATGGCGAAGCGAAATACGATCGCACCAATTGATGGAATGGCGGTGTTTGCCTACGGATTCCGTCCGTTCTTTCTTCTTGCCGGCATTTACGCCGCCCTCGTGGTTCCCCTTTGGCTGAGCACCCACCTTGGCGCCCCATGGTGGGCCACCACTTGGCCAAGCGGATTTTGGCACGCGCACGAAATGGTTTTTGGATTTGCCACCGCCGCCATCGCCGGTTTCCTGCTGACCGCCGTCCCCAGTTGGACAGGAACTCCGCCCCACACGGGCGTTTCATTGGCGCGCCTGGTTGGACTGTGGGTGGCGGGACGAGTAGCGATGTGGATGACCGGCATAGCACCCGCTTGGCTGGTCGGAGCGATAGACATAATTTTTCTGCCCGCCCTGGCATGGGCCATCATGGGGCCACTCAACACGGTGAAAGGCCCACGAAATCGGGTTTTTTTGATCTTCATCGGTTTGCTCACGGTGGCCAACGGGCTGACTCATCTCGCGGCCCACGGATGCATCAGCCCAATCTTGGGCAGCGAATTGGCGATCGACGTTCTCGCGATCATGATCGCGATCATCGGCGGCAGGGTAATTCCCGCCTTTACCACCAACGCCCTGGCGGCGAACGGACGCGAGGACGCGGTTCGCCCAACCCCATCATGGGACGTCCTTGCACCGATACTGGTGGGGGTGACCGCGTTGGCCGACGTGGGGCGCAACCTATGGCCAGAGTATACGCCAGTCGCCGGAATCGTGGCTCTGGTCGCCGCCTATGTCAACGGATGGCGGATGGCGGGATGGGCAACCTGGCACTGCAGAGGCAAATCGATTCTCTGGGTGCTCCATTTGGGCTATGCCTGGCTTGTCGCGGGATTGGCAGCGAAGGGCTTGGCCTCATTTGGTTGGATCGACTCTACCGCCGCTATCCACGCCCTCGGTGTCGGAATGATTGGAACCATGCCACTCGCGATCATGTCACGCGCCTCTTTGGGTCACACCGGCCGACCCCTGATCGCCGCGCGGGCAATCACTTTTGCATACGTACTTGTAACCCTCGCCGCCTTGGCTCGCATCTGGGCGGCAGATACCAACGAACCGATATTGTTCTTAGTCGCCGCCGCAGCAGCTTGGACAACCGCGTTTACCGCGTTCAGCCTTGTTTATTGGCCAATCCTTACGCGGCCACGCATTGATGGGAGGTCAGGGTAACAGTACCGGTCCGCACCATCGCGGTTTGGCGTGACCCGTTAACCAGCGAGCGGGTCGTGGCCAACGACATATGCGTGTCCGAGAAGAAACCCGAGATAGACAGCCACAGTCAAGGCTACCCTGCCCCAGCCGATTTCCTGCCAAACGAACCGCTGGCGCCCTTTCAGGATCGCCGCGAAGGGCACGATACTCGTTGATTCCAAATGGGAATCCGCAGCACTTCGTCGAAGTCGCTGATTCTTTACCAACGCGACGACACAAATTACTCCCATCGCAAGGTAGAACAAGGCTCGCCGCGCATCGCCTAGGTTCAGCAAATGCAAAATGACCCAAAGCAATAATCCGATGGTCCCGGGAAACCGGCAGATACGATAGATCCCTTGGGGCGCTCGCGGTGCCGTCGGCGTGCCGTAGGGTGTTGTCAAGCGACCGATTACGAGGAAAACCGCTACCGGCATCAGAAAGACAGCAACCCAGCGGCCAGCACCGAGAGGCTGATAGAGATCGGGACCGGACTCGACCGCGCCATACGCCCAAATAAAGACTCCCAGGGTCAATAGGGATACGAGCGCGTACACCACGTAAAACCCGGACCGCCCAAGAGAATCGACGAGCCTGGGGCGAATCGATGGCGCAGACATCGCAGCGTGGCTACCGATCAATGCGAATGAAGCGGCGATGAGCTCAAAAAATCCTTGCGGCACGAAAATTCCCCTGGTTGTTGGAGCGCGGCGCAACATAACCGTCAACCGGCACCAAACCAAGCGGGAATGGAGAATTCCCAAACGAATCTACTCTGGCGACCAAGTCTTAGACCGCCAGATCAGGTCGATGCGTAAATCCTAAGAAATAGTAATTATACCGCAGGGTAACCCAGAGCTTATCGACGTCGCGGCGATTTTGCGGATCGTTCTTACCACTGTCGAAGGTAGCGAAGCGAAACTCGACCCACGCCTTGCCACCCAGTCTCGGTATCACATCGTTGAAACGCTTGGAGATCGCAAAACTGAACTCCTCACCAAGATCGGTAGAACCCTCCTCTTCCTCGAAATCGTGATACATCCCCCACACGGTGATATCGTCGAGAAAGCTGTCATGCTGAAACTCGTAGCTCACTTTGCCATAGATGTCCTGCAGACCACCCGGCGGTGTCACGACGAGAAATTGGTCGGTTTCCCCGTTGAACGCGTGGAACGTCGCCAGCGGCGTCCTGAAGCCAACGGTATCGTTTCCGCCTAAGACCTCATACCCGAACTTCGCCGTCAGGCCACCCCACTTCAAACCGGGATTTATGTGCCAATAGTTCTCGTCAATGTCGAAGGGATTGTTGGAAATATCGACTTGGTGGGCAAACTCTGCGGCGTAGGTCAGCGTGAGATTGTCGACCGCTTCGATCGGGTGGCTTCCCCAAACCCGCAGGCCGGTGCTGTTGGTACTGTTCGCCTTCACGGCCCCGTCTTGACTGAACTTCAAGTAGTAGTTGTAGAGAGAGAAGTTAGCAAAAGGAAACCGCGTATACTTCAAGTGCCCAACGTGTGAATCCATGTGAAAATCGCCGACCACGCTATCGTCCCCGGTGATCCTGTTGGCGTTGGCCAGGTAACCGTATGTCACCTCGGTCGTGGGTATCGTCGAGTTCTTTACCCAGAAGCCGTCGAAGGTCTGCTCATTCTGTCGAAAACCGACATTTCCGATGAACCGGTCGTTGTCGACCTTCCAGCGGAACCGTCCGCCACGAATTTTTGTATCCGGAATGAGGCCGTCGTAGTAATCCAAATACGCTTGATTGACCTCGGTACCGTCCGGATCAGCAACCACGGGCCGGCGACCGTCCCCATTGACCGTGTCATTGAATTTGTCACCAAATAAGTGGGCTAGGTTTTCAAATTCGCCGTAAACTTGAAAACCGGCCCAATGGCCGGTCAAATATCCAAGACGGGTACGCAGCACGTGCGCGTAGGCATCCTGATCGAAACCGTCCTGATCGACGTTCTCGAAGCGATAGCGCATATCCAACTTGATCTTGCCGCCAACCAATGCCTGAGAAAATGATTCAAGCGTTGGCTGCGTTCCCTCGGCTGACGGTTCCTTCTCGCTACCATACCCACCGGCAGATGAACCACCATACTCCTGCGCCGAAGCGGACCCGGGCGTCCAACCGATTACCAACGCAGCAAGTACCCCAGCGGGCAAATACCCACCAAATCGAATGAAAGCCTTCTTTTCCATATTCCCCTCGTCCCGTGAGAAAATGCGAACTGCGCTACCCAGCGCAACCCCAACAGCACAACGACTGATTTTATTGTCCTTTTTCTCCCTACAATTCCCGCGGCATCTTCCCCGCGCATACTTGACAGATAGTTAATAACGAAAACATGGCCTAAAATGCTAGCAAATTGACAGACTATTTCAGTCTTGGAAGAACAGGCCATATCAGTACGTCGATCTTCCAGTAATAGAAGCGAAAGTCTCCCGCCGACTCACGCCACTTCCGCCGTATCACTGTTTTGAGCCAGAACTTGGTCAGCCAAACGGCCCGTTAGCTCCGCCAGGTGATCGTAAGCCCAAGCGTAGGTGCCCACCCCGAGCGATATTGATCGTAATTCGATGATTAGGTCGTGAATTTCGGATTGCGGCATATAGGCTTCGACCGAATCCCAGCCTTTCCAATCCTCCTTCGCCTTGAACCCGAGGATTTGGCCGCGCCGACCACTGACCAACCCTAGGACCTTGTTGGTGTATTCGTTAGGTATCGTTACGTCGACACGGAGAATCGGTTCAAGCAAGACTGGATCACACTTCGGCATACCTTCGCGCATCGCCACCTGGCCAGCTAGTTTAAACGCTTGATCTGAGCTATCGACTGAATGAAAACTGCCGTCGGTCAAGGTGACGGAAATATCGACCACAGGGAAACCGAGAGGGCCCTTTACAAGGTAGTCGCGAACGCCGGTTTCCACTGAAGGTATGTATTGCTTGGGAACCACCCCGCCAGTGATACGGTCATCAAACTGGAATCCACTGCCCCTTGGCAGTGGCTTGATGTCAAGATGAACATCCCCGAACATGCCATGTCCCCCCGTTTGGCGCTTGAATCGGCCGTGTTGAGACGTGGGTTTTCGAATGGCCTCTTTGTAAGGCACCTTCGGCCGGTCGGCGGTCACCACAAGACCATATTTGTTGCGCAAACGGGCAATCGCGACTTGCAAGTGGATTTCGCCCTGTCCCCAAAGTACGTATTCCTGGGTATCGGGATTTTGTTCGACGGAAAGAGAGGGATCCTCCTCGATAACCTTCGCCACGGCCGTGCTCATCTTCACTTCATCGTCACGCTTTTCCGTTTTTATGGACATTGAATAGACCGGGGGCAAAGCTTCTGGGCGAGGAAGCGGATCTGCCGGCGCATCATTGCCCTGTACCAAGGTCTCTCCAGCGACGATGCCCTCCATGCGGCCAAGAGCGACGATCTCGCCCGCCTCCGCCTTACTCAGTTTCTCCTGCTGAATGCCCAGCATCCGGTTTACGCTGGCACAACGTACCCCGTTAAGCAAACTGCCATCAGTAATGCTGCCCCTCCAAACCCGCACCAAGGATAACTTTCCGCCGTGAGGCGTGAGGTAGGTTTTAAGGACCTGGGCCAAAATTCCGCCAGCTTCTTCGATTCCCCGTTGTTTCGCAGTTTCGGCAGCGTCGGGAATTAGATGTACGAGATGAGTCAATAGACGCCGTACGCCGTGTTCCAGTTCCGCAGCACCTAAAAAAACCGGAACAACGGCGTTCTTCGCCACGTCGGCTTTGAAATTATCCTCGATCTGCGCCTCAGTCAGCAGGATATCCTCAAGCAACGCCTCCAAGAGAGTATCGTCAAAATCTGCGAGTGATTCCAACATTTGGGTGCGCGCTTCAGTTTCGCGTTCCTTTACCGAAGCCGGAATTTCGATTTCGGTCGAAGCCGCGTCGTCGTGATAGGCAAAGGCATGTTCGCTCGCCAAATCGACGTATCCTGTCACGCTTTCACCATCGCGGATGGGCACTTGGTGAAGTACCAATGGGCGCATGGATACGGCCTGTAGGGCTGGAATCACCGACCTAAGGAGTGCACCCGATCGATCAATCTTATTGATAAAAAGGACATGGGGAATTTTGTGCGTGTCCAGTATGCGAAATACTGGTGCCAACATCGCCGCCCGGTCAGCGTCCGCCTCGCAAACGACCAGGGCGCCATCCACACCCATCAGCGCGTTTTGTGCCTCTGCAAGAAGCTCGATCGATCCCGGACAATCCAGAAAAGTTAGATTGACACCCTGGTAGACAATACTAGCGACAGACACTTCGACGCTCATCTGGCGTTCGCGCGCCTCGGCTGAACCGTCACCGACGGTATTACCCTCTTTGATCTTTCCCTTCCGCGATATGGCACCAGCGACGAAGCAGAAACTTTCAAGCAACGTCGTCTTACCACTTAGTGACGGGCCAATAATGACGATGTTCTTACGTCCGCTCATGATTTCTCCCCACGCGAACCGGCCAACGTTCCCAACTAAATATCATGGCCAAATTTTTTGAATTCCGGGCCCTTCAAACCATGGCGACCCGAGCGAATCAATCCTAACGCGTTACCTTTCGCGCCGGAAGGCCCGACGCGAAACGACACGAATTTAGTGATACGACACGGGGCCTTGACCACGTCCCCGAAATTTCGAACCACTCATTCCTGTTCCCATCTTGACCTAACCGCGCCGAAAACGCCAGACCGCTGGTATCATGATCGGATTTCAGAACTCGACCAACTTGCATGGGGGAAGCCGCCCACGGCTAATCCTAACGAGCGTGCTACGGGGTGGTCCCGGGTCGAGAACAAATGTTCCAAGTAAACGCTACAGCGAACTTTGTGGGCGGCGGTCATCGTGTACCCACGACAATGCTTAGCGGCTAGACGCAGGGAAACGCCGACCTTTTAAATCGAAGTGGGAGGCATATGCGATGGAATCAATGAAAGACCGGCATCCGCTGGATACGCGATGTTAGACAGTGTGCAGCACCTGTATGATTGCTGGGCCGAGCAAAATCATGAATAGAACGGGCAAAAAGAACACAATCATGGGAACGGTCAACGTCGCCGGCAACTTTGCCGCTTTTTCTTCCGCTCGCGTCATACGCGCATCGCGGTTTTCACGAGATAATACGCGGAGGCTCACCCCAAGTGGCGTGCCATATTTCTCCGACTGGATAAGGGTGGTCGACAAGGATTTGGACGCCTCCATCCCCGTGCGTTCGGAAAAATTTTCCAACGATTGCCGTCGGTCGCCGAGAAAAGCGAGTTCGGCCGTGGTCAAACCGAACTCCTCGCCCAACTGTGGGCAGTTCGTGCTGATTTCTTCTGCGACTCGGCCAAACGCCGCCTCAATCGACAAACCTGCCTCGACGCAAATGACCATGAGGTCCAAGGCATCCGGAAAACCCTTGATCATTTCGCTTTGCCGTTTCTGAATCATGTTTTGAACGATGATATTCGGAATATACATACCAATCCCGCCCGCGCCCGCGCAGATCAGGAGCTTCACGGGGAACTCAAGCTCAAAATTTTGGCCTCCAAATACGATAATGGCGGCCACTAGAGGAAGAACAATTGGGAGCGCGAGCCGCATAAACACGAACGTTATCATTGGCGCCTGACCGCGCCATCCGGCCTGCGACATCTTGATGCGCAATTCCTTTGAACCCAGCAGAGCGTCAAGCTTAAGTCGATCTAGCACAGCCTTCATTAAATTGACTCGGTTGGCTGCTACTCTGCGCACCCTTTGCGTAGGCTGGTTGCTCGTTGCTCGTTGCTCGCTCTGGCCTGTTGACTCAACTCCTCGCGCCGTTTGGTCACGGCTTCCAATCGCGAGGCCAGATTGTCCCTCTTCAAGAATGGTGCGGCCAACGCCATCACCGTCATGAACGCGGCAAGGGTTGACAGCGCAAGAATAATGTTCTGCGGATCGGTTATTGCGGAAATCATACTTCGAACGTGATCATCTGTTTCATGATGAATACGCCAAGCGACATCATGACGGCGCCACCGACCAATGGTGCATGGCCGAGAGGGTCGTCGAACAATGTTAAGATATAGTCGGGTCGAATCAAGTAAAGAAGCCCGCCAATTACGAATGGCAGAGATCCAATAATCATTGCGGTCGCTCTAGCCTCAGAGGTAATCGCCTTAACCTTGGCCGCCATCTTCCTTCGATCGCGCAATACGGTCGATAGGTTCGTCAATGTCTCCGCCAAGTTACCGCCAGTCTGCTGTTGAATTGCCAAAACAATTGAAAAAATCTCAAATCGGCGGTGGGAATTCTCTCGTACGCCTTCTCCAGAGCCTCCTCTAAGATCATTCCCAGTTTTTGACGCTCCGTGATAAGGCGAAACTCGTTGCCTAATGGGTCCGGGCTTTCCCGGGCGATGATGTTAAGGCATTCCCCAAGTGGCAAACCCGATTGTATACCTCGGCAAATGACGTCGAGACCATCGGCGAATTGATCGGTAAATTTTTTCTGTCGACGTTTAGCCATGTTGCCGACAAACCAATAGGGAAACCCTAGACCAACCGCGATTCCCACTGGTATGGCGCCCCATGGATTATATCCAAGAACAAGATAAATCAAAACTACGACGATACCCAAACCAGCGCCAAGCCTAAAATATTGTTGCAAAGATATTTCGAGACCAGCCCTTTCAATGTTTTGTTTTAACTGGTTACCTTTTGGAGATCGTTTTTTGTATTTTCAATTTCCTTTAGTTTTTCTTGTATTTGCTTCTTTTTCGCGCTACTATCTTTCGAGCCTTTATCCAGCTGTACACTCGAACCCGTAACTATCGCGACCCGCTTGCGTAGCTTTGCCCTTGGACCGAAACGGGCATCGTAAATCAAGTACGTCACCGAAAGAATAATCGCAAAAACGGCGGCGAAAATAAGGATCGCGGGCAGTGCGGAATCAAGCGGCACTACGCTCCTCCAAAGCGTCGCCGAGTTCCTTTTCGAGTCCGAAATAACGGGCACGATCCCAAAATTTCGGTCGCAAACCAGTGGGGCGATGACGCCCTTGGATCTTACCTTCCGAATCTTCTCCCTGAAACTCGAACAAGAATAAATCTTGAAGTGTAACCACTTCGCCTTCCATACCGACAATTTCCGTCACATGGGTGACCTTGCGCGACCCGTCACGTAGACGCTGTGCCTGAATGACAACGTTCACGGCGGCGGCAATCTGTTGCCTGACAGTCTTTGCGGGCAAGGTAAATCCGCCTTGGGCAATCATATTCTCGATGCGGCTAAGCCCTTCCCGCGGGTTGTTCGGATGCACCGTACCCATCGAACCATCGTGGCCGGTGTTCATCGCCTGCAGCAGGTCAAATGCTTCGCCTCCACGAACTTCACCAACGATGATGCGCTCAGGACGCATACGCAAGCAGTTCTTGACCAAATCCGTCATGGAAATCGCGCCCGCACCTTCGATGTTTGGAGGTCGCGTCTCAAGACGGACGACATGCGGCTGCTGCAGCTGAAGTTCGGCGGCATCCTCACAGGTGATCACACGCTCACCGACATCGATGAACTGGGTCATGCAGTTCAATAGAGTTGTCTTTCCGCTACCCGTCCCGCCTGAAATCAGTACATTGCACCGGCAGCGTGCGATGATCTTCAGCACCTCGGCGCATTCGGGAGACATGGCACCGAATCCGACCAACTGCTCAAGGGTGAGCTTGTCCTTCTTAAATTTTCGTATTGTCAGCGCAGCGCCGTCAATCGCCAGCGGCGGAGCTATAACGTTAACCCGCGAACCATCCATTAGGCGGGCATCGCAGATCGGACTCGATTCATCGACCCGCCGGTCGACAGCGCTGACAATTCGCTGACAAATATTCATTAGCTGAGCATTGTCGCGAAATCGGATGTTCGTCAGCTCAATTTTACCGTTGGTCTCGATGTAAACCTTGTCAGCACCATTCACCATGATATCGGCGATGTCGTCGCGCGCGAGCAGCGGTTCAAGTGGCCCGAGACCAAGGACATCGTTGCATATCTCTGAAATCAAACGCTGCTGATCATTGGCACTCAGCACAAGGTTCCGCATGCCGATTATTTCTGAAACGATATCGCCGATTTCCTCGCGAACTTGTTCGCTCTCGAGCTTCGACAACTCGTTTAGGTCGACGGAATCTATGAGATCGTTAAAGACCCCAACCTTGGCTTCCTCGAATCGGGCTTCGGCCTCGGACTCCGCCGGGGCAGGTGCAGCAGGTGCCGTCGCTTGCAACGGCTCAGATTCGGATTTAGCGATTTCTACCGACGGAGCCTCAACCTTCGCAACCTCAGTTACTTTTTTTTTCTCCGCGGGCGCTCCGGAGCGTTTTCCGAAACTCATTTCTTCGCCTTCTTAAACTTGAAAATGTCCATGGCGGACTTTTTCGTCTTGGCCGGTTGCCGGCCAGTTAGAGTCTGAGCAAATTCTTGAAAATTATCGACGATTTTGTTGCGCTTCGTCACCTCGCCGAGCATTTGTCCGAAATTCGAGGCAGAGCCAAAAAGCCCGGGATCATGAGGAATCGACATGAAGGGCTTCATCTTGACTCCCTCCTCAAAGTCCTTGACCGTCAGCTCGGTTTTCTTGAACGCACCCACATGGTTCAGCACCAAGTGTAAAGGTGCGTCCTCATCACGCTTCTTTTTCAAGGTCTCAATCAAACTTTTTGCGTGACGTATACTTGCGAGGTCTGGTGTGGCTGTAATCACCACATCATCGGCATCGACAAGAATTTCCTGAGACCATGCCGACCATACATTGGGGAGATCCAGGATTACAAATGGTGCTTTTCTCCGCACCAAACCCAGTAGGGGTTCAAACGCATCCATCGGAATTTCCGATTCAGCCGCTAGCGACGCAGGCGATATTAGCGTAACTGCCCAGGTCTGATC
>JAAXGF010000130.1 GCA_012267605.1 Alphaproteobacteria bacterium
AGTTGCGGAAGTCGGGTTAAGGTTAGTCTCATGCCGCTGACACCTGACGAGACGGAGGTCATCGATGGAGAGGTCAGCACCCCCCGATATATGGATAGTACGCTCGACGAGGAAATCCGAAAACGCGAGGAGGAACACCGCCGAAACGAAGAGACATCCTTCAAGCATGCGGAAAACGCATTGCGCGAAGCGATCGAGGAAAATTCCGAGCCGAGAAAATTCAGCCGTAACCTCTTGATCGACTCCACCCCGGAAGGAATGCTCATCCAAATCGTCGACGGCGAACAACGTTCGATGTTCCCGAGTGGCAGCAGCGTTTTATACGGTGAAGCCAAGGAGCTATTGTCGCAAATCGTAACGGCTGTACGGGATTTGCCAAGCGAAATAGCCGTGAACGGCCACACCGACGCAACACCCTTCCGCAGTCGCCTTGGCTATTCGAATTGGGAGCTATCGAGCGAACGCGCCCACGCCAGCCGGCGCGCCCTCATCGATTCCGGTTTGCCGGATGAACGCATTACGCGCGTCGTTGGAAAGGCAGCGCAAGAACCGTTGATCAAGCACGATCCCTACGCCGCCCAAAACCGGCGAATTAGCATCATCCTATTGCGCGAGCAGGGCCCTGTAGATTATGGGAAAATGGACCAGCGGTAGAGGCCCACTATAAGGCTCCCCTAAAAAGCCGGCCAACACCTCAAATTCATCCTGTACAGCCCAATTTCCGCTTGGTGAAGCGTCGTTATTGACCAATTCCTGTGGGCTGCTGAACCGCCGACTGAAAACGCTCCATCTCGGCACCGAAAGAAGACAAGGCCTTGCCCATTTCGTCTGACGTCCAGGCCGCCCCGCCTATCAATTGTGCAGCGAAATTCAGGGTATTGAGAACCGCCCGGTTCATCGCTTTGTCCGCCAATTGCCCGGGATACATCAGTGCGGCACGAACATGGCGAGCGCTTTCAGCCATGTATCGTCCGGCCTTATGAATGTTTCGTTCGGCGCCGGCGTCAAGCGACTTCTGCCGATAGTGCTCGGCAAGCGCATAATGGGCGCCGACGAATCCATTGTTCATGATTGATGCCGATTTAAGGGAGCCATCTTTGAGCATGATGGCAACTTGCTCCAGTTGCCATGCTTGAATCCAAAGCCTGTCGCGGGCGTCCCCAGCCGACCGTTCCGCCTCGTCCACGAAGACCCTAGCCGCTTCGCGCACCTCCAGGGACGCCGCTTCCCAGTCGCCTTCCTCAAATTTGCGGCGGGCATCGGAAAAATGTGCCGCGAGCTCACCCTCTTCCCAAAGCCGGCTCATATCGGTAACCGGACGCGTACTTTCCAGTCCGACGATGACATGGGTTTCGGCCGAACGCACCTCCCCAATCGCCAACAGGATTAGCGCGAAAGACAACATGCCCGGCAAAAAAATTTGGCGAATCATTAAGATTCCAAGCCCAACACGGCACGCGAACATCGCGTATCTACACCAGGTCACTTATTTAGGGTAAATTCCTGGCAACGCCGAGGCAAGTAGTCTACGCGCAAAACATATGATTTGTAAACAAAATATGAATTGATCGGCACTCTACGAACTGCACCGAATTTCAAAAAAGTATTGTTTATCAAAAATTTAATTTAATATGCTAAGAAAACGAAGGAACAATCATTGCGAACAAACCGATCTTATATAGTACTATAAATTTCGATAAATTAAGTTCTGAGCATCCGAACTGACCCTATATTTCCAATGAACATTTGTTAAAATCATTAATCCTTTTCTCCGAAAAATACACTATATTTAATATTGCAGAATGTTCGATTTCAATCACCGTAAATTTCTAAACTTTGATCGGGCTGCGATGTCGGGTCATGAACCGGAATATCCGCGGCCTTGTGGCGCTCAGTCCGTCTTGGCAACAACGCCAATCGCCGTCTCGACGATCCTCGGGCCCAACAAGATTTGCCAAGAAGGTGTCATGGAAATTTCATCTACCTCTCGGAACTTGCGGTCCGCAGCGCTCCGTTGCCCAGGGACGATGTGTCGGCCGTGTTCTGACAGCGGCGTCCGGGTTGGAGGGCAAGGAACCTTGGCTTTCTTGTCGGGCACCGCCATCATATGCCGATGCTAGCTGTCGATCATATGCCCATGTTAGCTGTCGATCCGTCGTTTCAAATGTGGGCGACATTCGCGCTCATAACCATCGCGATGGTCTTGTTCGCTTTGGAAAGACTGCCCATGGAGCTGACATCGATCGGCCTCGTGTGCGCCCTCATGCTCTTGTTTCACTTCTTTCCCGTTGAGCCCGTAGGGAGCGGCCACCCTCTCGACGCGGCGCGGCTGCTCCAGGGATTCGGAAACCCGGCCCTGATCACCATTGTCGCTCTCTTGGTCATCGGCGAAGGATTGGTACGCACCGGCGTGCTCGATCGGGCAGCGCAAACGATTCTCGAACATTCCGGTACCCTGCGGATATGGCTGGTGCCATTCGTACTCTTTACTGTGCTCGCGGTCAGTGGATTTCTGAACAATATTCCGGTGGTCGTAATATTCATTCCCATCATGCAAGTTCTCTCAGAGCGACTTGGCCAAGCACCGAGCCGCCTGATGATGCCGCTCAGCTTCGCAGCCATGCTCGGTGGTATGACAACCCTGATCGGTTCGAGCACGAATCTGTTGGTTTCCGGGACATTGGTTGAAATCGGCGAACACGCCCTAAGCTTTTTCTCGTTCACCGTTCCTGGCCTTGTTCTTGCGGTGACGGGATTTTTTTATCTCGTTCTGGTCGTACCGCGGTTGCTACCGAAGCATACATCGCCCATGAATTCGGTCAGTGAGGGCGCCGGACGACAATTCATCGCTCAAATCGTTGTTAAGAAGAATTCTGATTTGATTGGGCGGGAAGCTGTCTTCGGACTATTCCCATCAATCACATTGCGGGACATGACGGTACGTTCGGTGTTAAGCCACCATCGAACGATACTGCCCCCGTTCGAAGAATACACCGTGGCCGCTGGGGATGTTTTTACGGTGGCGGCGACCCGCCGTACGCTTGCCGACGTTCTGGCGCACGATCCCGGACTTTTTCAGGCTAACCCTGACGAGGACCCTTCCCGACCGGCCGAGGAAAACGACCAACAGCTTGGCAATGAGCAACTTTTGGCAGAAGTCCTCGTCGCGCCGGGATCGCGCTTCATCGGCAGGACCCTCGACAATCTCGCGTTTGAGCGGAGGTTTGGTTGTGTGGTCTTGGGTGTTCAACGACACTCTCGGATGATTCGTTCACGCCTTTCCGCCATCCGCCTCGACGCCGGCGACGTGTTGCTCATTCAGGGCCAGCCGAAGGACGTGCGCGCGCTGCGAGCCAATCCGGACATCATCTTGCTGGAATGGGCGACCACTGACCTGCCGAAACCTTATTATGCGCGCCGGGCTACCTTTATCTTTCTTGCTGTAGTCCTCGCCGCAGCGACCGGTGTGCTACCAATCGTTGTCGCCGCACTTTGCGGAGCGGTCACCATGTTCGCGTGCCGCGCTCTGAACCTTCGACACTTAGTGGATGCAATCGATGGCCGCATCATTCTGATGATCGCTACGGCGCTGGCCCTAGGGGCAGCCCTTACCGAGACGGGCGGCGCGCAGTTCCTCGCTGATGCGCTCTTGGACACCTTAGAAGGAGCCTCCCCGGCGGCAATATTGTCGGCGTTTTTCCTTTTGGTGGCCCTGCTCTCGAATGTGTTGAGCACAAAGGCTTGCGCCGTTCTTTTCACGCCAATTGCTGTCGATATCGGTCATGGCTTGGGCGTCGACCCGATGGCATTTGCCGTCGCCGTTATCTTTGCCGCGAACTGCTCATTCGCCTCCCCCATCGGTTATCAGACGAACTTGTTGGTTATCGCCCCTGGAAACTATCGCTTTCTTGATTTCGCGCGCGTCGGCCTGCCGATGATTATCCTCTTGTGGCTGGCGTTTTCTTTCTTTGCGCCCTGGTACTATGGGCTATTCTGAGAGCTCCGAATACTCGGCAATGCGTCAGGCTGAACCATGACAATATCGGTGGCATCCGATCAACCGCTGCAATTCTTCTTCAGCACGCCACCACAGACCTGCCCGTACCTCCCCGACCGTTCGGAGCGAAAAATCGTCACTGAGCTCTCGGGCGAACAATCCCTGAGAATGCACGATCTCCTAATCGGCGCGGGATTTCGCCGCAGTCATGGAATGGTTTACAGACCCGCGTGCACAGGTTGCAAGGCGTGTTTGCCGGTCCGCATTCGGGTCTCGGAATTCCAACCTAGCCGCTCACTTCGCCGGGTTTGGAAACGCAACTCCGACCTTCAGGCCAAGATTTTGAATGCGGTCGCAAGCGAAGAGCAATACGCACTTTTCGCCCGCTACCAGAAGTCGCGCCACGGGGACAGCGGAATGGCGAGCATGAGTTTCGACGACTACCGCGCTATGGTGGAAGATACGGTCGTCCAAACGATGGTGGTTGAATTCCGCGACCCGCTGGGCCGGCTGGTATCCGTATCCCTGAGCGATCGACTTGGAGACGGCCTTTCTGGTGTCTATAAATTTTTCGATCCCGATCAGAGCCGACGAAGCGCTGGGACATTCATCATTCTTTGGCATGTGCATCACGCGCATGGCGAATGTCTTCCTTTCGTGTATCTGGGGTATTGGATCGCCGATTGCCGGAAAATGGCCTATAAATCCCGCTTTTCAGGCTTGGAGAGCCTCAACGGCTCCTTGTGGAGCCCAATTTTGCCGAAGACAAACGAACATCCAACGTAATTCGCGTCGATTAGAAATAGAGGTTGGACGAGGGAGGTTGCAATGAAACGCCGACATTTCTTGAAATCCGCCGCCTTGGCCGGAGTCGCCGGCGCCGCAACGAGCTCATTTCCTGCGCCGGCTATCGCCGAAGGCAGAACCGAGTGGCGTATGGTCACAACTTGGACGAAGAATTTTCCCGGACTAGGAACCGGCGCCAATTTGTTAGCGGAACTAATCAATAAGGGCTCAGGGGGCCGTCTATCAATTAAGGTATACGGGGCAGGCGAGCTGGTTCCCGCGTTCGAGGCCATTGAAGCCGTTGCAAGCGGCACAGCCGACATGGGCCACGGCGCACCGTATTATTGGAAGGGCAAGATTCCAGCGGCGCAGTTTGTCGCCGCCATGCCCTTCGGTCTAACCGCTCCCGAACAAAATGCTTGGTTTCAGTTCGGCGGGGGACAGGAGCTGGCGGACCGAATTTACGGCGAGTTCGGTTGCAAATTTTACCCCAGCGGCAACACTGGAATCCAAATGGGCGGCTGGTACAACAAGAAAATTGAATCGATGGGCGACCTCGAAGGCCTGAAAATCCGCATGCCCGGCCTCGGCGGCGAGGTTGTCAAAGCAGCAGGCGCCAACGTTGTGAACTTACCCGGCGCGGAAATCCCACCAGCTCTCACTTCCGGTGCGATCGACGCCACTGAATGGGTTGGCCCGTATAACGACTTGGCATTCGGCCTCTATAAGAGCGCCAAATACTACTATTATCCCGGTTGGCACGAGCCCGGCACGGTGCTCGACAATTTCATCAATATCCGTCAATGGGAAAAGTTGACTGACGATCTCAAAGCCTTGATCCGCGCCGCTAACGCCGCAGTGAACCAGCTCGTTCACTCGGAGTTCGTCGCCCAAAACAATCGCGCCTTGGTTAAGTTGACCGAGCAACATCAGGTGGTGCTGAGTAAGTTCCCCGATTCGGTGCTGACTGGTCTCGGCGAACTCGCGGGCGAAGTTCTCGGCCAAATCGCCGCGCGCGATTCGCTCTCTACCGAGGTGTTCAACTGTCTCGCAACGTTTCGCAAAGATGCCATCGGTTGGTCAGACGTCTCCCAGCGTGCCTACCTGGCGGCGCGTGCCCTACCTTTCGAATTCATCAAGTAAGCTAGAATTTTTGGTTTGCACTGATCCTGCGGCCCGCCTTGTCCCGCTAATTCGTGGAAGTTTCCGAATCCAATCTCTAATGCGCGCTGTGGGGTCGAGCGTTGGACGATGTGCCGATCGGGTTCACTGCTCTCGGCGATTCGAACGTTGCCCTCCCCTGATGGTGTACGGCGAAGTAGCCGGCCCAAATTCCCAGCCTTGATCGATGCCGTGGGTGATAAAGGCAATTCCATATTGGCCAACGATTTTTTTGCCCATGGTTGTACGTTCAAGCGCGCTTGCAGCTTTATGAAGACATTCGGAACTAATCGGTCTAAAATCGTAACTGCCCAGGTCTGAT
>JAAXGF010000096.1 GCA_012267605.1 Alphaproteobacteria bacterium
AGGTTTTTAGAAGTGTCCAGCTGACGCAATCAAGATCGAATTTTCCGGCCTCGATCCTAGAAAAGTCGAGAATATCGTTGATCATCTCCAAGAGCGTCCGCGCCGACTGGTAAATCGTACCGACAAACCTCCTCTCTCGAACCGGTAATTCGCTTCGCGACAACAGGTCAGCCATCCCGAGGATTCCATTCATCGGAGTTCGAATCTCGTGGCTCATGTTTGCCAGGAATTCGGACTTCGCACGGTTTGCCTCTTCGACCTCAGCGAAAGCTGCCTTTAATTCAAGATCGCTTCGGTCGACCTTTTCCATCAGGAGATTAAATGCGTAAGCTACCTCGCCGGCTTCGTCCCCCGTGGTTTCGTCGAGCCGCCTGGAGATCCCTTCGTCGTTCGTGGCGAGATTGTGAAGCGCCTTCTGAATGAGCCCGGTCCCGAGCGACGCACCGTGTTCTGCCTCGTTGAGTCCTTTGGTCTCCTCTTCGGCGCTGGCACGCAGACCGAAGATGCGGTCAAGGACTTTGAATACCGCGAATGAGACGAAAAAGGCCCATAAGAATGCTATGGCCACACCTTCTGCTTGAACCAGCACTTGCTCCAGGCGTGTTGCCGTCACCAGCTTATCCGGCTGGGCCAGCAGTCCCACCATTATGGTTCCCCAGGCTCCGCAAACGCCGTGTACCGGAACCGCGCCAATTACGTCATCGATCTTAAATCGACGCTCTAAGACGTCCGACGCGACGACGACAATAATGCCACTTGAAATTCCGATGCAGACTGCTCCCCACACCGACAGGACTTCACATCCGGCGGTTATGCCGACGAGACCAGCCAGAACGCCGTTGGTTGCGCGTTCGGGGCGAAACAAACCGTCGCGCATATGTCCGATCAGGATCGAGACCAGACTGCTAGCTGCACCGGCGAGCACCGTATTGGTGGCAATGCGCCCGATGTCTGGCGAACCTGCCATCGTCGGGCCCGCGTTGAAGCCTATCCACCCGATCCAAAGCACAATACACCCCATCGTCGCCAAAACGACACTGTGGCCATGAATATGTTTTGGTGTGCCGTCTTCGGCAAAACGACCGATCCGCGGCCCAACGACCAGGAGTGCTGCCAGGGAGACCCAACCGCCGATCGAATGGACGACCGTCGAGCCGGCGAAATCTATGAATCCCTTATCGGCCAGCCACGCAGTGTTGTCACCGATCAATAGGTTGCCCCACGCCCAATGACCGAAAACCGGATAGATCAAGCCGCTGATCACGACGGTGATGACTAGGTAGCTGGTGAATTTCATCCTTTCGGCGACGGCGCCGGAGACGATAGTCGCCGCGGTACCGCAAAAGACCAGCTGAAATAAGAAGAACGTGAATATCCAATCGTCAGCGGAATGCCAGTCAAATCCCCCCAACCGATCAAGCCCAATAGTGAGGGGCCGAACATGACGGTAAATCCCAAGACGAAAAACACACACAATGAAACGACAAAATCAGCAATGTTTTTCTGGGCGACACTGATTGAGTTCTTCGAGCGAACCAAACCGGCTTCCAACAATAAGAAGCCGCCTTGCATGAAGAAGACAAGGGCCGCCGCTACCAATGTCCACGTATGATTGAGATTTTGGCTCTGGGAGTGGAACCCAGCTTCTACAAGGCTTTGCAACCGCTCGAATTCGTCTCGGCTCACTGTTTCCCCGACATCGGCCCCTAGA
The DNA here is from genome assembly GCA_012267605.1 of Alphaproteobacteria bacterium. Taxonomy (GTDB): domain Bacteria; phylum Pseudomonadota; class Alphaproteobacteria; order JAAXGF01; family JAAXGF01; genus JAAXGF01. The sequence goes on from JAAXGF010000096.1 coordinate 1,712, forward strand.
GCCGCCGCGGAGAAGCCAACAACAAGCACACCGGTCAATGGGATTGAAAGTACGAGTGACTTGTTGATCACTGACTCGTCCATTTCTAGTAATGCCCCGGGAATAGTCGCACCCATCTCTGGACTACGATCTACTCGATTGCGATGAACCACGCCCTACTCAAACGGGTATACACATGCCAGGTAAATGATAGATTAAATTGGTGTTTTCTGGCCTGCATGACTGGAAAAATTGATCGGTCGTGTCATCCGAAGCACGCACCGATTGAAAGATGTTCCAATCCGGAGGGGGTAGCGCAATGAGGCTACCTCTGCGAAGAAGCCTTGATCATTGGGACGATTTGCGCTTGCCAAATTCGCTTCAATCAATTGTTGGCATTTGGCAAAATCGTGGCGAAACCTATTAGCTCGCTTTTCGGCCAAATTCTCTTTGGCGTACGCGACTATCGCGTATACTGCGTACATATTCAGCTCCGCATCCCAGGTTCGCGGCCAGCAGTGATGGGATGGTGCTACTCGTCCCGAGGTTGTTCACAATTCTGCCCGTCGCCTCTCTAACGATGTTTAGCTTGATTTTTGGTGCCGGCCCTGGGTACCAGCGATATTCTTGAAGCCGAATCACCTCCAAGCTCGCCCAAGCTCGGGATTAGTGGTAGACTGATTTTTGCTACATTGTTTGGCGGCACCGTGACCGTCGGGTAGGCGGAATCGAGGACCAGTAATGGCTTGTCAGTTCTTGTCGGTGGCGGACACGTGACGGATCGGGAGCAGATTGCGTTGCACGATACTTCCGTCCAGGCCTTTCTTGGCGATTATGATTTGTTTGATTTCAGAATGTCCGCCGCCGATCGCGACCAGCCGCCCGCCCGGCGCGAGCTGCTTTGCAAGCGAGTCTGGAATGTCTTCCAAATGCGTCCCCACGAGGATGGCGTTGAACTGACCATTATCGGGCCAGCCCTGGAAGCCGTTCCCGTTGCGCGTTTCGACGTTTAGGTTGCCGAGGCGCTTAAGGCGTTCCGTCGCCTCGTTGAAAAGGACTTCGACGAGCTCGATGGATTGGACCCGTTTGGCCAAGCGGGACAATATTGTCGTCTGATAGCCTGTACCGGTTCCGACCTCCAAGACCGTGTCGTTTGGCTGCAGGTCGAGGAATTCGGTCATAAGGGCGATGATGAATGGCGGCGGCAATCGCTGTCCGCCACCGATCGGAAGGGCGAGGTTCTGGTAGGCCGCGTGGGCGAGCTCGGGCTTTAAAAACTCATGCCGAGGAACCTCTAAGAACGCATCGTGCACACGGCCGCTCAGAGCTTGCCGGCCGGTGTGAACAGAGTTGATCCGCATCGAATCCTCGATTTCCTCCACCATTATTTTTCGCGCCGCGGCATAGTCTGGCGTGTTTCCAAGGTTGTTGCCGACGTTAAGTAGCGCCATGTCCATGGCCGCGACGCGTACGTTGTAGGCGCTATCTCGTCCCTCCTCCGAGCCCTGGGCTGGTCGCCCGCACTCATCGCCCATCGGGCAATACTTGATCGCCCAGCGCCGCAGCGTTCCGGTGCCTTCGCCCGGAAGCAGTTCGACGATCGTGGTCGCAGAATCGCGCCGCACCATGCGGACCAACCCCCATCCCTGGAGCGTCTTGATCCGCCGCAATACTTGCCCTTCCGGCATGCCGAGGGCTGAACTCAAGCTTCCTGGTGTGAAACGTTGCGACGACAGGCGACACATGATGTTGCGGAGTGCGTCGTCCCCAAGCATGGCGACCAACCGATCGAACTCCATCGGTGCGCAGTGCGGACAGCCCGGATCGTTAGCGTATCGGGGAAACGGTTGGGTGGCTTCCGTAGTTGTGGCGGCAAAAAGTAAGACCGCGATAATGGTGAGCTGCTTCATCCGCGTCCGCGCCTTTCACTGATGCGTCTTTTGCGTTGCTTGGGGAATGATGACCCGATTCTTTGGGAACCGCGTATATACCGCCATATTTGAGCGACGTCACCATCTAGAATTCTATTGGGATCGGCAATTCTGAGCTATGTCCTAGGTTCGGAAATGGCCGAAGCAAAGGAAACCCGGCAAAGTCGGGTCAGCTTTAGCCCGACTTCCGCAA
>JAAXGF010000369.1 GCA_012267605.1 Alphaproteobacteria bacterium
GTATAGGCGCGCGCGCCTATACAGTCAAGCCCGGATCAACAACGTGCGTCGTGCCAACGGCGAAACGCTGCCGCCAGCGAAAAAATCAGGACGCTGTCAGAGTTGAGGCACCTGGGCAGTTACCATTTAATGACGATACAATGATATCGATTGGACCCGAATCTGAGCTAACAATTGATGAGTATGTCTTTAATCCCAGCCAAAGTGAGTATTCGTTCGTCACCAAGCTGGCACGCGGTACGCTGTTCTTCATTTCCGGTGTGATGTCAAAGTTGGCTCCTGAATCCTGGTCGGTAAAGACTCCGGGGGGTGTAATCGCCGTTCGCGGAACCCGATTCCTTGTTCGCCTCGAGCAGAGTTGACGCCGCATAGACAACGATGTGCCGGATGGTCAGTCGCCAGGTGCTCCGGCAATACGGTCAGGATAGAGGAAAGGAGGCACTTTGCATGGGAACTGCTGAGAGAATCGCCCCATTGATGGTTTTCTTTTTTTTGGCGGCGTGCGGCGGCGTGCCGAAGAATGTCGTCGTGCTTTACCCGAACCCGGACGTAAGTGCGGGATCGGTCAAAATATCGTATGCTGGTCAAGATCAAGTTCTCGACAAGGCGGGTTTCGCAAGTGAGCTGGGAGATGCGGGGGCACCGCCGAGCGAACCCTTTGCGGTCAAGGGCAAGGATGTCGACGATGCATTCAAGGCAGCCTTGAATTCGCAACCGGTACCACCGGTCAAATACATTCTCTATTTCCATTTCGGAACTCAAAAATTGACCGACGAATCCGAGGCAATGATCGGCGAAATTTTGGCTGAAATCGAGGGGCGTCCCGCACCTGACGTAGCGGTTGTCGGTCATACTGACCGATCGGGAACTCAGGTGATCAACGCACGATTAGCGCTCAGGCGTGCGAACGCGCTGAAGGCGTTGCTCATCAAGGAAGGGATTGAAGGTGGTATCGTGTCGGTTGATTCCCATGGCGAACATAACCCGCTGATCGAAACCGCGGGTGGTGTGTACGAGCCGAGAAATCGGCGAGTCGAAATCTCAGTGCGGTAATAGACAGCTGCCACCGTAAGAGCATTTCGACAAGCTAATTTTGTCATAGCAGCTTGACCGCGGTCGTGAGTTTCTTGCCGTCTGAAAAAACTCACGATTCGGGTGAAAATCACAATATGATTATGATGGATTGACGGTAGGGCAATCGCAGCTACCATCCGTCAACATCGAACGGCCCGTCCATGGGGAGATGGGTTGGCACAGCTGGCTAGGCACGCATACAGCGGGGGTATGAATGCCGATGATGTTTGATCCCATTCAAGTAGTCATTGACACCTATGTGGAGGAATTGGGCAACAATTACATCGACACATACGGTAAGCGTTTTCCCGAGTTTCCCAAGCTGATTGGGTTTATTGGTCGCCTGGCGTTGGAGAACATCGCGAACAGCGATGCGCCTTACCATGACACCAATCACACCATCATGGTGACCGACGTTGGACAGGCGATTCTCAAGGGAAAACATATATCAGAAGGGGGGTATCGCCGAAAACCTGGTTACATTTCGTCACGTCGCTTCTGTGCCATGATATCGGCTATGTGCGTGGCGTTTGTCGAGGCGACGCCGACGGAAATTACGTCATCGATGAGGCTGGCAATACTGTGACGGTTAAACCCGGCGCGACCGACGCCTCGATGACGCCCTATCATGTGAACCGATCAAAAATATTTGTGAAAGAAAGATTTTCCAACACGCCGATGATCGATACGGGTGTTGTCATCGCCAATATCGAACATACGCGCTTTCCCGTCCCAGCCGACGACCAGCATAGTGATTCGGCGAACTATCCCGGCCTCCTCCGGGCCGCGGATCTAATCGGCCAGATGGCCGATATCGCATATATGCGAAAGATATCAGCGTTGTTTGCCGAGTTCCGCGAAACCGGGACCGCAGAGGCGCTGGGGTATGAGACCGCCGCTGATTTGAGAGCCGGTTATCCGAAGTTCTTTTGGCAGGTCGTCCGACCCGTCATCGAGGAAGCATTGGCTTATTTGGACGTTACCCAAGATGGCAAGCTTTGGATTGCGAGCCTGTTCGCTCACGTTTTTTCCGAGGAACACGACTCAAGCGGATTCACCCGACACGCGACGCAGTGAACGCTGAAATTGTTGGCATCCGATATATCGCACCGCTAAATACCGAGAGTGCCAACGCAACTGCGTCGAAGTACCCACACTTCTGGTTCCGCCTCGGGTTGTATCATCGATTTTTTGACCGAGCCCTGATCCGCATGACCGTCCAATCCAACTGCAGTATGCGTCAGCCGCGAATTTACGCTGTTGACATAAAGTGAGGTCAGCTGCCGGTACGGGCCGACAAGAAATGCCAATTCGCGTGGCATGGCTTGCGCAACGCTAAACTCACATCTATTAAGGGGTTTCTTTTACGGTTGTCCCGAGTGCGACGGGATGTTGCGGGTTTTCGTGAAGCGGTGCGGGTCGCGGAAATCTTGGAATTGCAAAAGGCTTCCGTACGGCCAATTTTTGGCATCCGGGAACACAAGATCGAGTCAAGCGTACAAACGCGTAAGCGGGTTATCGGTATCACCCAGGGGGGTCATCATGCGTGTATTGATTATCATTGGAACTTTTGTCGTCGCCTTATTGAATTTGGGCGTTGCCCAAGCGTTCGACGCGGGTGACAAAGTAAGCCTTACCAGCAATGAAGGGGATATTCCGGTACACGCTACGCAAGGCGTCACCGGCGTTTCGTTTCGGTTCAAATCGGGGAGTACCGCCGAGGTCCTTTACGGCAACCCTGAATCTGGCTGGTATCTGGTGAAAGGTGAGGTGGTTTCTGGCGGTCGGGAATACGGCTGGGTTACGGATAATTTCATCGCTGGCTTGGCATCTGAGGAAAGCGCTGTTGCCGAGGAATCTGCGGATACCCAGATGACAGAAGAGAGTGCCGCTGCTGAGGCACCGGCCGACACCGAGACGTCGCCGGAAGACACCGCCACCGAGGTACCCTCGGAGGCCGAGACGATGGACGACGCCGCTGCGGCCGAGGCGCCAGCAGAAGCCGAGATGACTGACGAGGGTGCCGCTGCTGAGGAACCGGCGGATACTGAGATGCCGGAGGAAAGTGCCGCGACCGAAGCGCCAGCGGAAGCCGAGATGACTGACGAGGATGCCATGGCTGAGGAGCCGGCGGACACTGAGACGGTGGAGGAAAGTGCCGCGACCGAGGAGCCTGCAGAAGACGAGATGGAGGAAGAAGGCACCGCTCCCGAGGGGTCGGCGGAGCCCGAAACAACCGGGGAAAGTGCGACCGACGAGGAGATGATGGAACCGATGGTCGAGGGTGCCGCAGATGAAGGTGCGCCATCTGATCATTGACCAAGGCGAAGTTTCGCGGGTCAATTAGAGCAGTCGTTTTGCACTCCGGTATTTCGGATGTTGGCATAATGTCGATCAGCCTCGATTGACCCGGACATGCGCTCGCTTCGGCGTGATTTTTTGGCGACAAGTGCTACGGTGCCTTCACGTCAACAAGGATCAAAGCCATGAGGAGTGTCGCGAAGACCTATCGGCTGAGATGATTCAATCCTCTGATGCTGGAGTATCAAGACGATACCTCGGACTGACGATTATTTGCGTCCTAGCTCCGCTGATCCTGGCGGGAGGGGGCGCGCGGTGCGACGAAGTCTGGGGCGAACCGCTAGTCGTCGGCACCAAGGAGGCAGTTCCCTTCGCTTACAAGAACGACAAAGGCGAATGGGACGGCGTCAGCATCTCACTTTGGCGTCGAATCGCGGAACAACTGGGACTAAATTTTGAGTTTCGCGAAGCCGACCTCGTTGAGCTCATCGACGGCGTACACGACGGTACGTTCGACCTTGCTATTGCTGCATTGACGATATCTCATGAGCGGGAAAGCATCATCGATTTTTCCCACACTTACTATACAACTGGTCTCGGAATTGCAGTAGCCGTCCAAGACCGTGCCGACTGGCTGCGCGTCGCGCGAGGTTTGCTTACGCCGAAGGTCTTTTTCACCATTGTCGGCCTCGTACTGATCATAATTGTATTTGGTCTATTGGTCTGGTTGTTCGAACGTCGGCACGGTGACGGTCACTTTGGCGGCGACGCGAAAGGAGGCTTGGGTTCGGGGATCTGGTGGTCGGTGGTTACCATGACCACTGTCGGATATGGCGATAAGATTCCCATCACGCCAGCGGGGCGCGCGGTCGCCGTCATATGGATGTTCGCGTCCATCATCGCGCTGTCCATTCTCACCGCGACGATCGCCACTGCATTGACGGTTGAAAGCCTTCATCCACTCATTGATGGACCTGAGGATTTGCCCAGCGTTGATGTGGGAAGTGTCGCCGATTCCACTGCCGCTACCTACCTAACGAAGCAGCGTGTTCAGCACCGAGATTTCGCTGACGTCGATCAGGGCCTTCAGGCGGTTGCCAACGGAAAAATTGACGCACTCGTCTACGATTCACCCCTATTGCGCTATTCAATTCGAGCAAGGTATCAAGGCGACGTGACTCTCGTACCTGGGACTATCGAGGTACAACATTACGGCATCGCATTTTCGCCTGGGAGTCGACTACGCGAACCCATCAACCGAGTACTACTTCAGGAGATCCGAAGTCTTTGGTGGCGGGATTTGTTGTACAGTCAGCTTGGCGAGACTCTGTGAGTAACGCGCCCCACCGGCAGTCCGCCGGACATCATGTCCGCACCCCAAAAATTAGTCGCTGCTATGTTAGGCGGCCTCTCCTTACACTATATTCATCACCGATAGTTGCTGGGTGGCCGATCAAATTCAATCGCTGAGCTATGACCACCGCTTGGGTTCGATTGGCGGCACCAAGTTTTTGTCTCAGGTTCTTCACATGCACTTTGACGGTACTCGAACGAACACCGAGCTCGGCAGCAATTTGATCGTTGGTAAATCCCCGTGCAACAAGCTTCAATACTCCGCTTTCGCGTGGCGTGAGTGCCGTAATTTTTCCTGGCTCTCGGCTTGGAGGCGAAATATTGCCATGGTCGGGTTCGCTGACTTCGCGCTTCGAAACCAGGAATGACAGCGGCAGATACTCTTCGCCCGACGTAATCAATCGAAATGCGCTCTGCGTGCGTTCTCGATCCAATGATTTTGGGACGTAACTATCAACGCCACAATCCAATATAGCGATCACGTCTCCACGCCCCGTGGAATCGCCGATAGCCACGACGGGCATGCCCGTACATCTTGAACAAATCGCCCGCAGAATTGCCGGGTCGCCCAGTTGCGGAACCGCGAGATCAAGAATGACCAGAGCCGTATCCCGTGCGTCGCCAATTTCTTGGTCCAGCTCTCGGATAGACTTTACTTCGATCACTTGGTAGTCGGCGTTGAGCGATTCGATGATCTGTTTTAACCCGTCCCTTATCAGAAAATGATGACTTACCAATAGAACACGCCGAGCAGTTGAAAAATCCGTTCTCCCTGCCGGTGCATTTCGGGTTGCGCTGCACTCACGCACGGTCGCATCCGTATTCGTTTCAATTCCAGTTATTGTCGCCAAAGCTACCTCCTCTTACGCTAGACGCCGAAAGCGCCCAATTGGTTGTAGATCGGAAGGGCCAGTTCAATCGATGGCCGCATCTCGTTCTCAGCCCCCAAAAATTATCTCAGCAATATTCATGCCAATCCTTTTGACTCATCGTCGTACAATTTTTTTCTTTAATTTTAATGAGTTAAGGAAATTCCGCATTCAGCTGACGGATTTTCTGATATTGCAAGGTTGCGTTTGTTTAGATCTTTTGGCATTTTGTCCTGCAGATTGCAGCAGCTGCTTTATGGGTAACGCATTTGGCAGAGAGTTTCTGAACGACCAGGCGACGTTTTGGGCACTGTGTATGGTATATATAGTATTGTCTTGTCAGAAA
>JAAXGF010000178.1 GCA_012267605.1 Alphaproteobacteria bacterium
GATCAGACCTGGGCAGTTACGAACAGTTCAGAATTGGGACGAACAGTTTGGCGAGTATCGGCTGAGCTGCAAATTGGGTGTATGAGGCGCCCAGACTGCGATATGCAGTCACCTCATGGATGGCGGGAGAGTTCAATAAACGCCCCCTGCATCTTAATCGCTTGATGCGGTTGCCAAATCAAAATCTTGGAATTCACACCAAGAAACTGGCATAGCAATTGCACCCAATATACTATGTATTCGACTCACGGGTAACCGCTAGGTCGGGTTCAGTTGATCGGGATGGTTTAGCACGCGAGAAGTGGCTGCGATCAATACCGGCACAAATGAGTTAGTCAAGGTTTCCGACTATGCAAGAACGTCCCCAAGATCCGCAAGCGACTAGCCATATTTGTTTGGACGGCGCCCGCGACCAAATTTTTACTCGACTTCGCACGAACGTCGGCAGAATCTCTATGCGGGACCAGCGCACGTTTCCTATTCGACGGCTATCGCGTAAGAAAATTCAGGGCCAACGCCAATTCGTGGAATGCGATTTGGCGGACGCGAAACGCATCGAACAAGTGAACACCGATATCGGCTGAAATATTTGCCTTACTTTAGGAGAATGCCGTGAAAAAAACACACGCCCGAATGAAACACCGACAAATAACGTGTCCCCATTTAGAAAAGAAAAATTGGAGGAAAAAGTCGAGGTTCTGGAGCGGCGAGTCACTTATTTGGATTCATTGGTTCAAATTCAACGTAGTTTCAATCTGATCCTCGGTAAACTGGGAGCGGGAAAGCCACTCAAGAGCATTTTGACAGAACTCATTCAGGCTATAGAAACCACGCGGCCCAATATGCTCGGTGCGGTACTACTTGTCGATGAGGATGGCAAAGAATTACGCAACGGGGTGGCGCCCAGTTTGCCTGATTTCTACCAAGAGGCAGTTGAAGGACTGTCCATTGGGCCCGACGTCGGGTGCTGCGGCACTGCCGCATATACTCAGGAGCTCTGCGTCGTTGACGATATATTGACTAATCCTTCCTGGGAGAGGTTTCGTGATCTGGTTGCCGAGATTGGCCTGAAGTCGTGTTGGTCACATCCCATTATTTCCTCGGACAAACGCGTTTTGGGCACATTCGCCATGTATTACCGGGATCACCGGTCCCCTAATCAGGATGAAGTTGAACTGATTCGGGACGCGGCACACATTGCCGGAATCGCAATTGAAAGAAAGTTGGGCGAAGACGCGTTGAAGGCGAGTGAGCAACAATTTCGCGGGATTGTGGACAACGCGCCGTTCGTATTTTTCCTAAAGGATGAAGCCGGACGGTTTCGCGTTGCGAACCGCGGCTTTGAAAATTGGTACGGCTGTGCCATCGCGGAGATCGAGGGGAAGACCTCGGAGGAAGCAGAGACGGGTTGTTTTCCCCGGCATTCCGAGGAATTCGACCGCGAGGTCATGCGAACGGGTCAGGTCCATGAATCGGAAAATGAAATTGCGTTCGCGGACGGATCACTCCACTCAATTATCTCGACCAAGTTTCCAATTTTTAGTGGCGATGGAGACGCGCTTGGGGTGGGCACGATTCAAGTGGATGTCACTGAACAGCGACGCACCGAAACCCAGATGAGGCAAGCGCAAAAGATGGAAGCGATCGGCCAGCTCACGGGAGGGATTGCCCACGACTTCAACAATGTTATGGCCGTTATTCAAGGTCACAGCGAGTTTCTAGCCGATCGGCTTGGGGGTGATGACAAATCCGTCCAAGCGATAGCCCGTAATGTAAAACGAGGCACGGACTTAACACAAAACTTGCTGGCTTTCTCGCGTCGGCAACCACTGAACAACAAAGTAGTCGACGTTCGTTCGCTCATCACCAGTGTTTCCGAATTGTTGGCGAGGACACTTGGCGAAACCATCGTGGTCAGCACACAGTTCGAGAATCGGGGCCTTCGCGTGGAGACAGACCCCGGTCAACTCGAAAACGCGATCGTGAACTTGGCGATCAACGCGAGGAACGCGATGGCAAACGGCGGTGAAATCCGGGTTAAAGCAGCGTTGGTACGGCTCGAAAGTATTCCATGCGTGCCAAGTCGAAAGCATGGGCGCGATGAATACGTAGAGATAGCGGTTAGCGACAACGGCGCCGGTATGTCAGCCGAAACGGCAAAACGCGCTTTCGAACCATTTTTTTACGACCAAAGGCGTCGGAAAGGGCACTGGACTCGGCCTAAGTATGGTCTATGGGTTTATTAAGCAAAGCGATGGCCAGATATTCATCTCCAGCGAAGAGGGCAAAGGAACCACGGTGAAGCTACTACTGCCCTATTCAGAAATCGAACCGGACGACGATGTTGAAGCCAACGTGTCAAGGCAGACCGGGACCGGCGAGACAATTCTGGTGATAGAGGATTCAACGGATGTGCGAGAACTGGTCGTCACGATCCTGGAAAGGCTGGGGTACCGGGTATTACAGGCGCACGACGGAAGGAGCGCCATGCTTCAGTTCGCCAGCATTCCCGAAATCGACTTGGTTCTAACGGACGTCGTGTTGCCGGGGGACATGAATGGGCCCGATATCGCCAAGGACATTCAGCGTTCCCGGCCAGGAACAAAGGTAATTTACATGTCAGGCTATGCGGAAAAAGTCGAGATTCAGTCGTCGCTCGACAAGAAAGTTACCTTCATCAACAAGCCCATGCGTCGGTCGGAGCTCGCGTCCAAAGTGCGATTAGTCTTGGACCGGTAGCATTGATAACTCCCACATAAAACGTTGTAATTTGTGGATTCCGCTCGAATCGCGTAGCATCGCTTCATTGGATTGCGCTCGCGGTTCAACTTATCGGGATTGGCGCCCCAAATTGCCACACCCAACGCGGCAATAGGGAACCACTCATTAGCTAGACAACTCCAGCACCATGTCCTATGTCTGAATCAGGTTTGCTTCTCTGGTGCAGACGATCACGGCTTACGGACGCAACCGGAAAACAAGGGTAGACTTGGAATAATCGGGTTATGGCTTCAACGGAACGCGCCCAAGTACTGATTCTCGGCTCTGGACCGGCTGGATACACGGCCGCAATCTATGCCGCGCGCGCCGCCCTCGACCCTATGGTCATTCATGGCCTTCAGCCAGGCGGGCAACTCACGATTACCACCGACGTCGAAAATTACCCCGGCTTTGCGGAAACCGTCCAAGGCCCATGGCTGATGGAACAAATGCAGGCACAAGCCCAGCATTTCGGTACCCGATTCGTCGAGGATACAGTGGTGACCGTGGAACTTGATCAACACCCTTTCGTATGTACCGGCGACATGGGCAACCGGTATCTTGCCGACACCTTGCTAATCTGTACTGGTGCCCAGGCTCGATGGCTCGGGCTTGACAGCGAGGAAAAATTCAAGGGGTTCGGTGTCTCAGCATGCGCTACCTGTGACGGTTTCTTCTTCCGTGGCAAAGAAGTCATCGTGGTCGGCGGCGGAAACACCGCCGTCGAGGAGGCAATTTTCCTAACCAACCATGCCTCGAAAGTAACTGTATTGCACCGTCGGGGTGAGCTGAGAGCCGAGCGAATTCTGCAAAACCGGCTGTTTGCCAACCCCAAGGTTGAGGTTCTCTGGAATACGGTCTTGGATGAAATTCTGGGCACCGAATCGCCGCCCGGCGTAACAGGTGTGGCGGTGCGCGACTTAGTCACCGGGAATATAAAAACGATTTCCGCTGATGGTGTGTTCATCGCAATCGGCCATGATCCTGCAACTGGGATATTTCGCGGTTGGCTGGACATGGACGACGCCGGATATATCGCCACAGCCCCCGACAGCACAGCAACCAGCGTCCCCGGTGTCTTTGCCGCCGGCGATGTTAAGGATCGGATATTTCGCCAAGCCGTGACCGCCGCGGGCATGGGTTGCATGGCGGCGCTCGAAGCGGAGAAATTTCTCGCCGAACAACAAGGCGGCGGTATAACGCGCGCCGCCGAGTAAACCTGGGTAGACTCCCCCTCCCCCAAGCGATGCACGATCGCGCTTTAGGATAACGAAAACGAGATATGGACTGGGATAAGCTGCGTGTCTTCCATGCTGTGGCCGAAGCCGGCAGTTTTACCCATGCCGGCGCGACTTTGAATTTGAGCCAATCCGCGGTAAGCCGCCAAATCAGTGCGCTTGAAGAGAGTTTGCGAGTTACGCTGTTCCATCGCCACGCGCGCGGACTGATGCTCACCGAGCAAGGGGAGCTCCTTTACCGCACCGCGCGAGAGGTGGTCTCGCGCATGGCCATGACCGAGGCCATGCTGACGGATAGCAAAGATAGCCCACAGGGGCCACTTACCGTCACGGCAACGATCAGTTTCGGCACCGTTTGGCTGACGCCTCGTATCGTTGCCTTTTGCGACCGCTATCCCGACATTTCTCTAAACCTGTTGCTCGATGACCGCGAGGTTGATTTGAGCATGCGTGAAGCCGATATCGCTATTCGCATTGCGCCACCTCGCCAGCCTGATCTTATCCGCAGGCAACTAATGACGGTCAATTTCTACGCATACGCGTCGCCGGAATACTTGAAAAAGCGGGGTACGCCACAGGTTATCAATGATCTCGACCACCACCACATCGTGGTCTACGGCGAGGGGCCGCTCTCACAGCTCATCGATTCGAACTGGCTGCTCAAAGTCGGCGACGGTCAAACCAGTCCGCGCCGTCCCTCCTTGAAAATCAACAATATTTTCGGCTTGTTGCGTGCGGTGGAGAGCGATCTGGGGATAGCAGCGCTGCCAAAGTATATTATTCCGGACGACACCAACGTGGTTCGGATATTACCCGAACTTCAATCTCCCTCCCTCACCGCCTATTTGCTTTATCCCGAGGAATTACGCCATTCCAAGAGAATTACCGTTTTTCGTGATTTCCTATTGGAAGAGGTTTCGCGTTGGGAGTCCTAACCTGTCTTGCTCACAGGACCGCCTGCGTAAAACAAAGCTAAATGTTATAGAAACACCATAACCATATGAATTAACATGATAATTATTTGTTTAGCACAAGACTCGGTGAACACTCAGCATAATTAAAAACGCCAACCACTGGCCATGCAAAAATTGCATGGCTGTTTTGCGAATTCGTCTATGGAATTTGCCTAAGGTTCCCACTATCTAGTTGTTATGTAATCGGAAGCGCCGCAATTTAGCGGCATTCCCGTAGTGACGCCGGAAAGCCCCCTGACCGGCGTGCGTGTTCCGAGTGCAAGGCTCGGAGAAGGGTCTTCGGATCCTACGTCTCCCAGACGTAAAGCCTCCCTGTTAGACTTGGCCGGAAGACTTAGGTTTTCCGGCCATTTTTTTCGAATTTGCGTGTTTGTTGACACCTCACGGAAGCATTTGGAGACCTCTAAATACTCTGATTTCTGATGAATTTGATCCTGGCGACGTCGGTTGTTCGTCCGGTCTTGCGGTCGGCTTGGCGATTTTCTGGAATTTGGGATCGTTACGGGGTGAATTTCGGTTATCCGGGCGCACTTCGGGCTTCGAG
>JAAXGF010000083.1 GCA_012267605.1 Alphaproteobacteria bacterium
TGAGGCACCTGGGCAGTTACGTTCAAACTACGTCAGGGGCACCGAAGGAGTTAGCCGCCAATACTGTGACCAATTGTCAACTAGAGTCAGTTCCCGCAAACAACGATAACAGCGCGTTGCTCAACCCCCCAAAGGTTATGGACAACTCCGCGGCATTCACAGAGGCGGTTTCCGCGTATGCCGCGTCGCTCGAAAAAGTCGCAACGGGCAGCGACAAAGACTCGTTTGTGAAAGCGGTTGAAGATCTTGGCAGTGCTTCCACATCACTTGTGAATGCGGTGACAGAGCTTTTCGAAGGAAAAGAAATTGATTCAGCCGCGCCTACCGCAATCTCTAATCTGGTTGCGCAGGCGGCATACTACTATTTGGAAAACAAGCGGTCGGAGGCATTGAAAGAGGGTGCCAAGATTGCGCATCCGCAGATTGAAGGCGCGTCCAACGCAATCGTAAATGCGCTTTACGCTGCACAGTTCGAAATTGTCGAGGAAAAATTCGCGAATATGGACAGTCTGGTTGGTAACGTTGCCAAAGCACCAGCACAGGAATTCGCGGCAAAGGTCGATAACGCCATAACGGGACACGCCGAGATCGTGGCCGCCTTGAAAGGTGATCCGGGGGAAGCATTCAGAAAATTGTCAGCGGCGCACTCGGAATTGATAAAAGCGTTTGATGACCGGGAACGGCATTTTGCCAGTGCGTTCAAGGCGGCGAAGGAGCTATTTGACGCCGCCCGTGCGGCCCGCGCGGCCATCTCCAAAGACAACTCAAACGACGAAAATGAAGGGAATGGACAATGAGCGACTCAGCAACGTTAGCAGCGCAGATCGTTACTCGGAGCCGACAAATCACAAATACGATCAACGAGTTGATCGCCGGTCAGGACGACATTAGCGACGACATTCTCGAACTCCAAATGCGAAAAGGAGATGGTAAGGCGATTGATGAGGCCCTTCTCAAACGACTAGTCGAAGCTCGAAAGGCCGCCGCAACGGAAATTGGGGTGCTGGCGATGGAACGTACAGAATTGTTGGACGACGTACCAATAATTCGGCTGGCGACGGGAAGAATCAAAGTCGTCACGGAGAAGCTGGATAAGGACGCTGAACTCATCAAAAGGACAGAGGAAAAGCTGAAGCGTGTTACGAAAGCGATAGAGAATGCCGAGAAGGTCCTTGGCGTGCTTATCAGGTTGGCCGCGATAGTTGTATGAACGAGGATTTGGCCGCCGTTCCAGCGGATTTTTTCTGTTGAGTTGAGGTACGAGACGGGCCGCATTTCAGTGTGGCCCGCTCATTTTGCGGCTCGCTTGAGACAACAGTTTGTCCCTCGTCTTAAAAATCGGACGCTAAAGAAAATTGCTAATAAAGCCGCGTCCTGAGGTTGTTAAGTGGCCGCGTGAAATCACTCGCTTCGCCCCGATCCCACTCACCCATCGTGCCGCGCTCTTGCCGCGTTGGCGGTGCCAACCTATAAGGGGCGCATCCGAAGAGGCGGCGGGAATGGCGCCGAGTGAACGATGATCATTATTACCGGCGGCGCCGGCTTTATCGGTTCGAATCTAGTCGCGGCGTTGTCCGGCAGGGAAGCGCCGGATATCGTCGTCTGTGATCATCTCGGTAGCGGCGCGAAGTGGCGCAACCTTGCCAAGCATGATGTCGCCGAGATCGTCGCGCCCGAAGACCTGGCGCGGTTTCTCGATGCCAACGCCTTCGAAATCGACGCCGTCGTTCATCTCGGCGCCATATCGTCGACCACCGAAACCGACGTCGACAGCGTCGTCGCCGCAAACTTCACCCTGAGCCTCGACCTTTGGCGCCGGTGCGCCCGCAATGGCGTGCGCCTGATCTACGCTTCGTCCGCCGCGACCTACGGTGACGGCGCCCAGGGGTTCGACGACGATGGATCGGTCGAAGGGCTTTCGCGTCTCCGCCCCCTCAATCCGTATGGTTGGAGCAAACACCTGTTCGACCGGCGAGTAGCGCGCCTGGTCGCGAGCGGATCCGAAACGCCGCCACAATGGGTGGGCTTGAAATTCTTCAATGTCTTCGGGGCCAACGAGCATCACAAGGAGGAACAGCAGAGCGTCGTCGCAAAGGCTTACGCGGCTGCGGCGGGGAAAGGCCAGGTGACGTTGTTCAAGTCGCACCGCGCAGATATCAAAGACGGTGGCCAAAAGCGCGACTTTATCGCTGTATCGGATTGCGTAGCGGTGATTGGTTGGCTGTTGCGGCATCCAGAGGTCAATGGGCTATTCAATCTCGGGACCGGCCAGGCCCGCAGCTTTCGCGAATTGGCCGAGGCGGTATTTAAGGCGCTCGGCAAGGAGCCCGATATTCATTACGTCGCCACGCCTAAGGCGATCCGCCCGGCTTATCAATATTTCACCGAGGCGACGATGGATCGTTTGAGAAATGCCGGCTACACCGCCCCTTTCCAATCCCTTGAGGACGGCGTTTCGGACTACGTGAAAAATTACCTCAGCCAACCGGATCCCTACCGATAATCGTTGCGGCGTGTTGATGACCTTCGCCATCGCCTTTCCGACGATCGATCCGGTTCTGGTGGAAATCGGGCCGTTGGCGATTCGTTGGTATAGTCTGGCCTACATCGCCGGGATCGTACTTGGTTGGCGTTATGCGCGTCGTCTCGCAGCTCGGTTGCCCGGCTCGCCATCACCTACGGACATCGACGATTACATTGTCTGGCTCACCCTCGGCATCATCATCGGAGGGCGCCTAGGCTACGTCATTTTTTACAAGTTCGCGTACTATATCGCCAATCCCGTCGAAATCCTCCAGGTTTGGCAGGGCGGGATGTCATTCCACGGCGGTCTGATCGGCGTCGTTGTGGCCGGGGTCCTGTTCGCCAAACGGCGGCAAATTTCCATTCTGAGACTGGCGGACGTAACCGCGTGCGCCGTCCCCATGGGATTGTTTTTCGGGCGGCTGGCAAACTTCATCAATGGCGAACTCTATGGGCGGGTCAGCGATGTCCCCTGGGCGATGGTGTTTCCCGGCGGTGGGCCGGAGCCACGGCATCCCAGCCAGCTTTACCAAGCCGCGCTCGAGGGCGTCGTCTTGTTCGCCCTGTTGCTTGTCGTTTCGCGCACTGCCCGAAACGGGGACGGCCTGCTCACCGGCGTCTTCCTGACAGGGTACGGTTGTTTTCGCGTGGTCGGCGAATTGTTTCGCCAACCCGACGCCCATATAGGGTTTCTGCTTGGAGGCACCACCTTTGGCCAGCTTTTCTCGGTTCCGATGATCGCAGTCGGTGCTTGGCTCATCGTGCGTGCCAAATCGCCTTCGGTGGCCCGGTGACCGCGCTGACAAACCATTTTCGCGCGCGGATTGCGTCCGCCGGACCAATCTCCGTGGCCGAATTCATGGCTACTGCGCTGAACCATCCGCGTTACGGCTACTACATGCACGGGGAACCGTTCGGGCAGCGAGGAGATTTCATTACCGGGCCTGAGATCAGTCAAATGTTCGGCGAGCTGATCGGCCTATGGTGCGTCGCGACGTGGGACCAGATGGACCAGCCGAATCCGCTCAGTTTGGTGGAAATCGGCCCTGGGCGGGGCACCCTTATGGCCGATGCACTGCGCGCGATTTCCGGTGTCCCTCGGTGCCGTTCCGCTTTGACCCTGGACTTGGTCGAGACCAGTCCAGCGCTTTGCGAGCGTCAACGCAAAACCTTGAAAGGTATGCGTGCTCGTTGGCACGATCGTCTTGCCCAGGTTCCGGCCGGGCCTTTCTTGCTCATCGCCAACGAACTCTTTGATGCCTTGCCCGTCCGTCAGTTCCAGCTTACACCGGCGGGATGGCACGAACGGATGATAACAGTGGACACCAGAACCGGGGATCTCGTATTTACGCTCGCGCCCGGCCCTTCGTTGGTTGCCAGTATGAGTCCGTTGACCGCGATGGGCCCACCGATTGGGAGCATTTGCCAGGTATCCACTATGGCGATTTCGCTGGCCGATGAAATTGCCAGGCGGGCGGTCGCTGACAACGGCGTCGCGCTGATCATCGACTATGGACCGGAGACGAGCGAAACCGGTGCGTCCTTGCGCGCGGTTCGCGACCACGGCGTTCACGATCCTTTGGTCGATCCAGGCACCGCCGACCTCAGCGCCGACGTAGATTTCATGCTGTTGGCTCGCACGGTTCGTGCCGCCGGCGCGGAATACCACGGCCCCGTTCCCCAAGGTATTTTCTTGCGTACCTTGGGGATCGAATCCCGTGCTGCGGCCTTGACGGATATCGCCTCGCCGTCCCAACGCGACGATATCCAGAGCGCATTGGACCGACTTGTGGATGCCGAACAAATGGGTGCGCGTTTCAAGGCTTTTGCCATTACCAGACCGAGCCAACCACCACCCGCTGGCTTCGAGGGGGAAGAGTGATTCGTGCCGCGCCCCTGTCTGAGCTCACAGGCATCCGCCACGGCTTCTTCAGCCGACAGGGTGGAGTCAGCGACGGTCTCTATGCTTCGCTCAACTGCGGATACGGATCTAAGGATTCGCCCGTCAGTGTCGCCGAGAACCGGTCACGGGCCATGGCTCAATTGGCGTTACCCGCCGAGGCGTTGTGCACAGCTTACCAATGTCACGGAACCGACGTGCTCACAGTCGACGAAACCTGGCATCCCAACGACTCGCCCCAGGCCGATGGCATGGTGACAAATAGAGCGGGGATTGCTTTGGGAATCTTGACCGCCGACTGTGCACCCGTCCTTTTCGCCGACGATACCGCGGGCGTTATCGGTGCCGCGCATGCGGGTTGGAAAGGTGCCTTGACCGGCATCTTGGACGCCACTCTTGACGCTATGCACGGCTTGGGCGCGCATGACGACAACATCCGTGCGTCCATCGGTCCTTGCATCGGCAGCGCTTCATATGAAGTCAGTAACGCCTTCCGCGACCAATTCGAGGCGACGGATCCCGAGAATGGGGATTTCTTTCGCCCGACCGAACGGTCCGGTCACTATTTCTTCGATCTCGCCGGTTACGTCGCGCGGCGCTTGCAACACTGGGGCATTAAAGGAGTGGACGTGGTGGGCCGGGATACTCACCAAGAGGAAACACTGTTCTTCAGCTACCGTCGCGCCTGCCAACGAGACGAACCGGATTATGGCAGGTGCCTTTCTGCAATTGTCTTGGCGTAGGACACTTCCCATGGCGAGGCCGATGATTTTCCCTTCGCCGCGCTTCGCCGCGCGGAACCAGCGCAATCTCCGCGGAACGCTTTTCTCTCTTTTCGTCGTCTGGTCGATGCTGCTGTCGCTCACCGGTTGCGGTTCGTTGCCGCAACCCTTCGGACGGGATGGGACACAGCCGGCAACTATACAACCTAATTTGGTCGCAGGCGCTGGGATCGTCGTGACTGGTATCGATAATGGCGGTGCCTTTGGCGAGAAACTCAGCCACACGGTGGTCGGCGAATTACAGCGCCGAGAAATCCCGGCGGCCAGTACCGGCGGCAACCAGCGGAGTTCGCGCCTGTCTGGCACCCTCGGTGGACACCGATCGGGCGCGGCCATCTATTGGTCGCTTGCCGGCGCCGACGGTGCATTGCGGGGGCGACTGACGCAGCCTCTCGGCACAGCGATCGACGAACCGTGTTGTGACCAGAGGCGTATGGATGTTTTAGCCGCCCAGGCTTCGCGATGGGTCATCGGCCTGATCAATCCTGCCCTCGAAAGCGGTTCTTTGCGGCCCGTGGTTTCTGTTCCACATGTCGTCGGCGCACCCGGCGACGGTTCAAACGCCTTGAGCCGCGCCATGGCGCGGGCCCTGGAAGCTGACGGCGCGGTGATCGACTCGGCAAGCTACAAATTTCTTGTTCTTGGAAGCGTGTTTTTGCGGGACATCGACCAACGCCGGCAGGAGGTCGAGATCGTATGGGAAGTGCTCGATGACTCCGGTAGCCGGCTGGGTGAAGTTAGCCAAGGGAACACGATCCCCGCCGGCCGACTCGACCGCGTTTGGGGCGAGATCGCGGTTGCGGTTGCCAATGCTGGCGCGCCGGGAATTCTGGAGGTAGTTCGCAGAGCTATTCCGAGGTAGGTCCGCTTCCAGCGTTTACAGGCCCTTGGCGCTTTGTTACAAGGAATTTTCCCTCGCGAACCGGCCGCCCAGGCGACGAGGCATCCTCCCATGAAAATCCTAGCCGGCAATAGCAATCGGCCGATGGCTGAGGCCATCGCGGCGTATCTCAATATTCCACTTGCGCAAGCCAATATCCGGCGATTCTCGGACATGGAGGTGTTTGTAGAAATCCTCGAAAATGTGCGTGGCGAAGATGTTTTTGTCGTGCAATCGACGTCGTTCCCGGCCAACGATAACTTGATGGAGCTTTTGGTGTGCGTGGATGCGTTGAAACGCGCTTCCGCTCGCCGCATTACCGCCGTCATGCCCTACTTTGGCTATGCTCGACAGGACCGAAAGCCGGGCCCTAGAACGCCGATATCGGCTAAGATGGTGGCCAACCTTCTTACCGTATCAGGGGCGAACCGGATTTTGACCTTGGATTTGCACGCTGGTCAGGTCCAGGGATTCTTCGACATTCCGGTCGACAATCTTTATTCGGCGGGCGTCTTCGTCGAGGATATCAAGTCAAATCTGGACGATGGCAGGGCGATGATTGTATCTCCCGACGTTGGTGGCGTTATTCGCGCCCGCGCCGTGGCGAAGCTGCTTGACGCCGATCTTGCGATCGTCGATAAGCGTCGCGAACAGGCGGGCGTTTCCGAGGTTATGAACATCATTGGAGACGTCAACGGGCGGCGATGCATCATTATCGACGATATCGTTGATTCCGCGGGCACCCTGTGTAATGCCGCATTGGCGTTGAAGGACGCTGGCGCCGCCGCGGTTAGCGCCCATGTAACCCATGGTGTATTATCTGGTGGCGCGGTCGCGAAGGTGGCTTCATCGGTGATGGACGAGCTGGTGACGACGGACAGCATTCAAGCCACAGAGGCGATGCGCGTGACCAAGAATATCCGCGTCGTTTCCGTGGCTCCGCTGATCGCCGAGGCCATGCAGCGAATCGCCACGGAGAGTTCGGTTTCAAGTCTGTTCGTGAAACAGTGACGTGTAAGGAGGCCATCGATGAGCGACGTGGTTAAGATTGTCGCTGAAAAGCGGGAAATTGCGGGTACCGGATCGGCGCGCGCTGTGCGCCGTGTGGGACGAACCCCGGCGATCATATACGGTGGTGATTCCGCGCCGATCATGATCTCGGTAAATGCCCGTGAAATTTCGCGCGAAGCTCAGAAGGCGCGATTCTTTAGTCAAATCTATGAGGTGGCGGTGAACGGCGACGCCTACCAGGTGTTGGCCCGGGACGTTCAATACCATCCCGTTACCGACAATGTCCTGCATGTTGATTTCTTTCGCTTCCGGTCGGATTCGCGCATCCGTATCGGTGTGGCCGTGGTGTTCGAAAACGAAGAGGAATCGCCGGGTATTAAGCGAGGCGGGGTTCTCAATATCGTGCGACACGAGATCGAGTTGATGTGCCCGGTGCTCGCAATTCCGGAGGCCATTCGCATCGACCTCACGGGACTTGAGATCGGTGACAGCGTGCATATCAGCGGCGTCGAACTGCCCGAAAACGTGACGCCAACGATTACCGACCGCGACTTCACCATCGCCACCGTCGCCGCGCCCACGGTCATCCGCACGGAAGCCGTCGAGGAGGCGGAGGCGGCCGAAGCAGAGGAAGCGGAAGCAGAGGAAGAAGCGGCGGCTGAGGAAGAGGCGGCCAAGGAAAGCGAGGAATAGGCGCGCGACGACCCCATGTTGGTGGTTGTCGGCCTCGGGAATACCGGTCAGAAATACGCGTCCAACCGCCACAATGTCGGCTTCATGGTGGTGGACGAATTGATTCGCGCCTATGGCCTTGGCGTTGGCCGGGCGCGATTTCAATCCATCGTGCACGAAGGATGGCTTGCGGGAGAAAAAGTTCTCGCGCTGAAACCGACGACTTACGTAAACGAATCTGGGCGCGCTGTGGGTTGTGCGCTGCGGTTCTATAAACTCACCCCAGCGCACGTCATTGCCATCCACGACGAACTCGACCTCGCTCCAGGGAAATTGCGTGTCAAGACGGGCGGCGGAAACGGCGGTCACAACGGCATTAGATCGATCGATGCACATATCGGCCGCGATTACCGCCGGGTGCGGATCGGCATTGGACACCCGGGTCATCGAGACCGGGTGAGCGGCCATGTTCTCAGTGATTTCTCCAAGGAAGAGCATGACTGGCTGGACAGGCTCATTGACGCCGTCACCGAGGCATTCCCCCTGGTCATTGCCGGCGACGATTCCCGGTTCATGAGCCGGGTTGCTCTGCTGACCCGAAAGGCCGACACCCCCGCCAAACCGTGCGGCGAAAATGGGTTTTAGGTGCGGCATCGTAGGGCTGCCAAACGCAGGCAAGTCGACGATCTTCAATGCCCTGACGACCAGCGCCCAGGCGGCCGCCGAAAATTTTCCCTTTTGTACGATCGAGCCCAACGCCGCGCGGGTGGCGGTGCCCGACGAACGGATCGATAACTTGTCCCGAACCGCGAGTTCGGCCCGCGCGGTGCCGACCCATATCGAGTTCGTCGACATCGCCGGATTGGTGCGCGGCGCCAGCCGCGGCGAAGGTTTGGGAAACCGGTTCTTGGCCCATATTCGCGAGGTCGACGCCATCGCGCACGTCGTACGTTGTTTTGAGGACGCCAACGTCGCCCATGTCGAAGGCCGCGTTGATCCTATAGGCGACGCAGAAATCGTCGATACCGAACTTCTCCTCGCCGATCTTGAAAGCCTTGAACGGCGGATAGAAGGCGCGACCAAGCGGGCCCGGGGCGGTGACAAGGACGCCAAGGCCCAGCTTGACACTCTCGCTCCGGTGGCCGAGGCCCTGCGCGAGGGCAAACCTGCTCGTGTCGTGCAAGACCCTACGGACGGTATCGCCCGGCTTCAGCTATTGACTGCGAAACCGGTCATGTACGTGTGCAACGTGGCGGAGGCTTGCGCCGCCACGGGCAACGAGTTTTCGCAACAAATATCCGCGCGGGCGGATACTGAGAGTGCCGCCTGTGTTTCGATTTGCGCCGCCCTTGAAGCGGAGATTGGCGGTATCGCTGAAGCCTCGGAACGGGCCGCTTTGTTGGCGGAATACGGGTTGCGGCAGCCAGGTCTAGCGGCCGTCATTCGTGCCGGCTATGCGCTTCTCGACTTGGTCACCTTTTTCACCGCGGGCCCCAAGGAATCCCATGCCTGGACGGTGGCGAGGGGCGCGCCTGCGGTTGCTGCGGCGGCATGCATCCATACGGATTTCGCCCGTGGGTTCATCCGCGTCGAAGTGATCTCTTATGACGACTTCGTGGGCTTGGGCGGCGAGCAGGCTGCGAAGGAAGCTGGAAAAATGCGTGTCGAGGGCCGAGATTACGTGGTACGTGACGGCGATGTCTTGCGCTTTCGCTTCAATGTGTGAGAAAGCGCATGCGATGGAATTGGACAACGCCGGAATGGAATTTTAGATGCCGGGAAATTTGATGGGCGAGATCATTTCGTTGACGGCTGCCGACGGCCACGTCCTCGACGCCTATGGCGTTATGCCCGCGTCTCGCCCAGTTGGAGGCTTGGTGGTGGTGCAAGAGGTGTTTGGCGTTAACCGCCATATTCGCGAGGTCTGCGATCGGTTCGCTGCCGCGGGATACGCCGTTGTGGCGCCCTCTTTGTTCGATCGAGTGAGGAGGGATGTGGATCTCGACTATGATTCGACCGGCCTTGCGGCCGGGCGTGCCCTGCGCATGGAAGTCGGCTGGGAGGCACCCCTATTAGACGTCGAAGCGGCCATCGTTTCCCTGACGGATCACGGTAAGGTTGGCATCATCGGTCATTGTTGGGGCGGATCGGTGACGTGGCTTGCCGCCACCCGTCTTACCGTCGCGGCAGCGGTGTGCTACTACGGCGGACAAATCGTCGAGTTCAAGGACGAACGCGCAAAATGTCCGGTGATGATGCATTTCGGCGAGAAAGATCCCTACATCCCGACCGAGGACATCGCGGTAATTTGCCAGGCCCTACCCGAAGCAAAAATATTCCGCTACCCGGCCAGTCATGGATTCAATTGCGATCGGCGGGACGACTTCGACTCAGAATCGGCTCGCTTAGCCGGGGGTCGAACCCTCGATTTTTTAGCCGAGCACTTGAACTGACATCCGGCTCCCACCCGCGTGTTTCGATTCCTTGAATTGTGCCGTCATGCCCCTGGCCAGATCGACAATCTCCTCGGTGGAGAGATCGGCGACTAACGAATATACGAACCCCTCCTCGACCCATACGACGTGGGTAAATCCTTCGCGCCGATGCACGCTGGCGGAAACACCCTGAGCCAAGGACGCCGAGACGCGCTCGGGAATCTCAAGACCGGATTCCGAAAAGATATACAGCGATACATAGCGATCGCCGTGGCGATACATGTAGGAGGCGACGCGTCGATCTAGGAAATAGCACAGCCGGCCACCAACGAGCCGGACTGGTTTGACGGTAGACGGGGGCGGGGGTAACCGGAAATCCACTTTTCCGTCGAACCAGGCGAGAAGCTGCTGCGGATCCGTCGTTGCCACGTCAAGTGGCCGGCGACTTTCCACGAAAGTGCGCATTTCGCTCACCGGAACCTCGACGACCGCGACAGGTTTCGCCAAAAAAGATTGGACTGTGGCCAAGGCCAAAAGGGCAATGGCAGCGGCAACCCCGGTCCAAACACTGCCGCGAATTCGCCGTTTGGAACCATGTCCGTCAGCGAGGTTGCCCGCAATACGATTCCACAAGTTCTCAGGAGGCTTATCCTCCGCCACGACGACGCGCACCGCACTCTCGAGGGTTCGCGCCAGTTCGACTTCGCGGCGGCACGCGGCGCACGCGCCCAGATGATGGCGAATTGCTTCCGCTTGCATGTCGGAGAGCGCGCCATCTAGGAACGCGTGTGTGTTTTCTTCGATATCTCGGCAGTTCATCGGACCACCTTCAACTTGGTATTCGAATCAACCTTGGAGGCCACTTTCCCGTCGGGGGCGTGATCCTGAAGTCGTTCGCGCAATAGGCGACGTCCCCGGTATAGGCGGGACATCACTGTGCCGACGGGACAATCCACCGCCTCGGCGATTTCCCGATACGACATTTCCTGCGAAAAGAACAACACAACGACGATCCGTAAATCTTCAGGCAGGCCATCGATGGCCTCCTTCGCCGCGCGCGCGAATTGGCTGTCCTCCGCCCGCGCAGCTGGATCGGCGAGGGGCGCTCCTTCGATCGACATCACTTCAGCCTCTTCAGGAGAGCGTTGGACCTCGGGCGATCGCTGGTGGCGCCTGTACCGATCGCGGTAGGTATTGACCATGATCCGCGTGAGCCAAGCCCGACAGTCCGCTTCGCCGCGAATGTCGGCTCGATCGTATGCTGCGAAAGCCTTGACGTAGGTATCGTGCACCAGATCCTCCGCGTCGGCGGGTTGACCGGCGAGACGATATGCGGCGCGGTAAAGGCCAGGTAAAAGCGCGCGCGTTTGGCGCTCGAACTTTTCCCGCGTCCACCGTTTCCGCAAACGCTCAACCAGATCAGCCATTTCCAGTTCTTACCACATGGCAATTGGGGCGGGCCGAAAATAGGTGGGACGTGCCCTCATCGAGATAAACGCGCGATACGCCGTTTTATTCTCGGTTGGCTATTTGGTCGGACAGTTGCCGGCCTGACACTCGGTTCGACTCGGGTTTTTTGGGGTGACCGTGACAACTTTACGATTTGTGGTGGCGCGCACAGACTTGGGCGCCATAACGCCCTATATTCGAAACCATGGGGTCCTTGTTCCAAGCCGTCCGGCTCGCACTGATCGCTGCCACATTCGCGTTCCCGAATTTGGCACGCGCGGAAGACGACCCGTCTCCATCCGAAGATTGCGTGGAAACACTATCCACCGATAGTCCATCGATCCCCTCGGCGAGCACGTTGCGCGCCGCAGATGAATTGCAGCGTGCCCAAGACGCCCTGCGCCGGGCGCGGGACAACGCCTCGATGGCGCGTCAGCGTTACCAATCCGCCCTAGACAGCGCCAGACGCGCTGCCGACAACGCGCGCATGGCTCAGGACCGGGCGCGGTTCGCCAGCCTTGATGCCGGTCGCGAGCGAAGGGACTCGGAGGAACGGCGAAAGGAAACTCAGGCCCGCATGGCGCGCATGCAAGCCAACACGGCCGCTGCTGATGCACGGCAGAGGTCGGCCCAGGCGAACCAGCTCCGCGTTCAATGGAGCTACGCCGAATCCCGGGTGCGCGAGGCCAGCCGCCAAGTCAGCCTGGCGCGGCGCGAGGCCAGTGATACGGCACGCCATTCGGCCGCGGCATCTCCGATCGGTGGGAGCACCACCGCGCCGGAGCATTCCGGCGAAAGCCAAGCCTGCCCAGAATCGTAAGCCACGTCCGTTTGCCCGTCCAACAGCGTGAGGGAAGGCGGCCTCTCCGCCGCTACTTCACTTGAAACCAACGGCGTATTCGATGTAATAAAATTCAGTCTTTGCCAAGGAACCCCTTGGCACAGGAAGGGCGCTTAGCTCAGCGGGAGAGCACTACGT
>JAAXGF010000225.1 GCA_012267605.1 Alphaproteobacteria bacterium
CGTTGGCTTTGGCGATGGCGTCGTCGACATCCGAGTACGGGTAAATGGTAACGACAGGCCCGAACACTTCCAAGGTGGAAATCTTGGCATCGCTCGGCGCGCCTATGAGCACGGTCGGCGCATAACACGTATCGCTGATTTTTTTGCCGCCGCAAAGTACCGGCGCGCCACCCGCGCGCGCCTCTTCCACCCATTCCGCAACTCGGTCAACCTCGGCCGGAGAAATCAGTGGACCAACCTCAGTATCGGCCAGGGTAGGATCACCAACACGCAATTCTTCTGCACCCGCCGCAAGTCGCGCCGCGAAGTCCTCGGCGATCGCTTGATCCACGAAGACCCGCTGTACGGAAACACAGACTTGACCCGCATGATAAAAGCTACCCTTGAGGACGGATGGAATGGTAACGTCGAGGTCCGCGTCGGCCATGATGATGGCTGGCGCCGGTCCCCCGTGCTCCAGCGCGGCCCGTGCGCCAGGCGCAAGTTTGGAGTTGAGCATCCACCCAACCTTCGCGCTGCCGATGAAGCTGAAAAAGGCGACTCGCTCATCGGTCACCAATTGGGTCGCGACGTCGCGGCCTGCAGTAATGGCGGGCTGGCACCACTCATCTGGCAAACCTGCCTCGCGCAGCATTTGCACGAATCGCAAGCATGACAGAGGTGTTACCTGCGCCGGTTTCACTACAACTGGGCAGCCCACGGCGATGGCCGGCGCAACCTGATGGGCAATCAAATTAAGGGGGTGGTTGAAAGCGCTCACCGCCACGACCACGCCAATCGGCTCACGCCGGGTCGCGGCGAAGCGATTGGCGGACGAGGGAGTCACGTTCATGGGGATGACGTTTCCCTGCTCGGTGCGCAGGGTTTCAATACAAATGTGAACGCTGTCAATGGCCCGGTCCACCTCGACCAGGGAATCGACCAACGGTTTGCCGCCTTCTCGCGCCGCCTCGCGAGCGAGTTCCTCTCGCCGACCTTTCATGATCTCAGTCGTGCGCGACAGGGTCTCGATCCGCTTAGGCGGAGGGAGCCACGAATCCCGATTTCTGAACAATCCGTAGGCTGTCTTGAGCGCTTGATCGACTGCCGATCCATCAGCCCGTTCCACCGTGGCAATCTGGCTACCGTCGTACGGTGCCGTCACGTCCACGTTGCCAGCGCCGCTCGTTGCGCCGGGGATCATCAAAGCGAAATGGTCTTGGCTACTCATAGTCCTCCCCCAATCCAAAAAACGCGCGGACGCCAGTCACACCGCGTCAACCGTGCTTTCACCGTCTGGCGCTCACCGCCGTTCACCACGTCGCGGCGGGCGCCATAATGATACGGTCGGCGCGGGGAAGCAACCGGTGCGGCAGCGTTGGCGGGGGACCGAATCGCCGCGGTCACTCGCCCTGCCCCCAAAATGGCCGCAAAAATCACCGGGTGCGATATACGTAGTATTCCGAATTTGAAAACCGAAATATTTTCTGATCTATTAGTCGTGAGATAGGATAAAGAAATAGGAATCGTCTACAATTTGGTGGCAACACACGTAATTAGCTTCGTTCATTACATTTTTTACTATATACAATGTTAGTATTTCTCTGAAATAGAAAAGGATAGCCAGTATTTACACGCTCTTCGTTCGTTAGATGATAACCGGAACTAAGGGAGACTGAAATGAAACTACTCAAGGCAATCATTCGCCAAAGTAAGATTGACGAGGTAAAACAAGCGTTGGTAAAGGTCGGTGTGCAGGGCGTGAATATCGGCAAGATGGAAGGCTACACCCGAGATAAGGTGCGCAAGGAAGTCTACCGTGCCGCAGAGTATGAAATCGATACTGTTGATATGGCTCTACTGGAAACCGTGATCGATGATGACGTTGCCCAGACCGCCGTCAATACCATCGTAAATACCGGTTCAACCGGTCATTTTGGGGATGGAAGGGTGTTTTTGATCGACGTCGCGCTTGCCGCGGATATCCGTACGGGCACGACAGGGTCGGAGGCGATCAACCGTTAGATCGCCAAGGCGGCGTTGGCTGGCCAGATGGCGCAATCCAGTTGGCCGGTCAACGGTTCATACATGCCTCAACTTAGATGAAATTGGTTCTAGGTAAGAGACTGCCACCCACTTTATCCGGGTACTTAAATACCCAAAGGAGTATCGCCAATCATGTCACCAAAGATCGAGATTCACATCGTCTCGTCGAACGACTTGGTGCGTCTTGCACTACGCGAGTATTTGGAAACAATGTCATTTGGTGTTTCTACCCATAACTCGGCGAAAGAATTTTTTGACCTCTACGCACCCAGGCCGAACGGATTGCTTCTTGTGGATCTAGACGGCAGCGAATTGGGTATTGATGAACTTATGGCGAGCCTAGAGTTCAAGTCGATCAAGAATCGGGCGATTTTTTTGACGGAGAGAAAAATCGAGATCATGGACGGTTTCGACTGGAAAGCAAACGACCCAGTCATTCTGGAAAAGCCGCCAGTGGAATCAGCGGTATTAAAGGCCATCAATTTCCTGATCACCCAGAACAGCATGGCCGATAGAAACTGCGCATAGGTAAAGCCGTTTCTAATTTACGAGTTGTGGATTGACATACGGCTTTCTAATCCCCGATTGCCAATTCAGGCCAACATATCCAAAAAACAATTTTGTGAGACAATTTACCCGTAGAAAGTTCGAGGCTCCGGCCCGGTCTTCCTCTGAAGCTGCAGCGCCACCTCCAACTCGAATCAAATAACGCTTGTCAGGAGCGGAACATTCGCTGCTGCGTCGCGCAAAAGGTGTTGGACGGGCAACTTCGAAATGTTATAATGTTTTTTCTCGAGCTAGCCTAATTGGTGGGTGTGGCGCTACTTATGTAGTTTGTCGAAACTACCAACAAGGTTGATTGTAAGTTGTTCTGTAACTGCCCAGGTGCCTCA
>JAAXGF010000138.1 GCA_012267605.1 Alphaproteobacteria bacterium
AGGCACCTGGGCAGTTACGATTATCCTTTCTCGGAAATCAGATCAGGAGTAGGTCACTTCGGGATCGCATTATTCAGTAGACACCCATTCGCACATATAGAGCTCAAAAACTTTGTGCCCAGCGGCCCCCCGATCATCGTCGGAGAAATACAGTTCGCTGATCAACCGCTCAAAATCATCGCTACTCATCCGGTACCGCCGCTGGCCCCTGATTTTTTTGCGCTCAGAAACGAGCAGCTGAAGGCCATCGCAAAGTACGTTGACAGGGAAGAACTTCCTCTTGTCGTCTTCGGCGATTTCAATACCACCCCTTGGAGCCCGATCTATCGCAGGTTTACCAAAACTTCAGGGTTAAGAAATAGCCGGGCCGGCTTTGGCGTACTGCCGACCTGGCCTCGTAGATTTCCGATTCTTTTTATCCCGCTTGACCACTGCATGCATAGCAATCAGCTCGCTAGCTTACATGTGCGAACCCATGTTATTCCTGGCTCGGACCACCGAACGCTGGTGACGGATATCGGGGTGAACGTTTCAGTGAGAAAAGATTAGAACACACCTAAGCAAAAAATTCGGCATCTGCCTTCGTCCCTTCGTCGACTTTAGCGAATTCCTCGAGTTTGTCAGAATCGCCCAGCCAATCCACGCCATACCACGCGGCATTGGCGACCAATGCCGCGGCGGGCAACGCGTGGGTCGAATGGGTCGTGGCTCGCACGATTGAGGCACTTGATATCGGCATCGGCGAATGCCGCGGGCAGCAGCGCCGAGATCGCGTTTTTGGGTATATCCGCCCGTAAGGAACGGGCTTGCCGTAGGTGATCTTCGGCTAGAATGAGGAGTTCCCGCGATACGCCGCGAACGCCAGGCTGCGGCCGCAAGTCGAATAACGCCGTGTAGGTCACACCGTGACGCTTCATCAGATCCCGTGGTAGATAAGCTCGACGCGACCGGGCGTGGAAGGGCACAGCACGCAGCAAACCGATCAATGCCCAAGCGACGCCAACGTGCCTCGCAGCACTGAAGGCGGCGCCTTTGGCCACGTCTATCGCTTCTAAGGCAAGCGTGACCAGACTCACCGAGGTTTGATCAACGTAGTTGATCAGCGCGTCAAGAGTTTCCGGCGGCGAGTCCCCGAGATCGAATTCCCGACCCACCAGGAGACTCTCGAAGGAGTCGACCGTAAAACGCGACCGAGAAAATGCAGCTGCCAGCGCTTCCGCGACGGGGTGCTTTGCCACCCTGCCCAACTGCATACCGACAATCGCGTCACGCCACCATTGCAATCTCATACTACCTAGTGGTGCTTCGCGAACCACCTCGCGAACAGAGGCGATTTCGAGATTGAAGGCGTAAAGGGCGAATAGGGACTCACGGGCAGCGGCGGGCGCGAAAAGCGCGCACAAAAAGCGGTCGGGATCGGCCCGGCGAACGGCGGCCGCGCAATACGAGTGCGGGGTTTCTTTAGACAGCATCGCCGCGCGCGGAAACGCAAAAAATTTTCGACCTAAAGTTCGCCCGTTTTTTCCCGCGCGCCGTGGCAAAGTTTTCCAAAGTGAGAAACATTGAAACGATCAGACATTTCCCTATACTCCAGTTAAACATCAATTAATTCCATCGCTCGTGGGGTGAAAGGGAAATCGATATGGCCAAGATACTTCAATCGCTTCAAGGAACGGTTGTCGCTGCGATATTTGTAACCGCGCTGATGGTTTTTCTCGTTGGCTCGGTGGATCAATATGCGCTGTACGACGACAGCTGGTTTAAGTTCTTATTCAGATGGTTGCACGTTTTAAGCGGTGTCATGTGGATTGGCTTACTGTGGTATTTCAATTTCGTTCAGATCCCCACCATGCCGAGCATTCCCGATGATCAAAAGCCGGCGATTGGAAAACACATCGCACCGGTGGCCTTGTTCTGGTTTCGCTGGGGTGCCATGGCAACCCTCGCCACTGGGTTGATTCTAGCCTCACTGAATGGCTATCTCCTAGACGCCATCAGCCTTGGCTTCTTTGGTGGTCTCGAGGAAGGCGACGCAGGACACACGGCGATCGGCGTCGGCATGTGGTTCGGCATCATCATGTGGTTCAACGTATGGTTCATAATTTGGCCGAATCAGAAAAAGGCCCTCGGTATGGTCAAGGTTTCAGCGACGGAAAAGGCAGCCGCAGCGCGCACGGCGATGCTGTTCTCCCGCACCAATACCCTGCTTTCCATCCCGATGCTCTACGCCATGGTGTCGGCGCAAGGCCTTTACGGCATATCGTAGCACCACTTATTCAGGGGCATTAGTTTGGACGGGGCCACATGGCCCCGTCCTATTGATTGATTCTAACCTTCGACCCTGGACTTACTCTCAAACGGCGATCAGGCCGGCAGCAACCCTTCGGTCCTCGGCCAAGAGTACATTGAATGTCCGGCACGCCGCACCCGTATCCATGGCCTCAATCGTAATACCAATGTCGATGAGATCCTTCGCAATGCGCCGCGGATCGACGGACGGCTGGGGGCCACATCCAAGCAACAAGATATCAACGCGGGGAGTCTCCGCTATCACATCGGCAAGTGCATCCAGGTTGAGCTCTGCCAGTCGGCAAACAGGCCACGGCACGACACGGCTGGGCAGTACCAACACCGAGCCCTCGTGGTGAACACCGGCAACCCTAAACCCTCCACCCCCATAGGACTGAATGGTATTTCGGGCGTTGGGAATGAGAGACGTAAAATCCAACCGCTTTATTCTCGAACGATTATAGCTTGTCCAAATTGCCGCTACTTGTTCAAGCTTACTGGGCTGTCTGCCGGGGGCGCCGCCGATTCGCCGCGGTGGGGCCGGACGTAAAGCAGCAATGGAGAGGCGACGAAAATCGACGAGTACGTGCCGACGACAACCCCCCAAATCATCGCAAGGACGAACCCGGCGATGACCTGACCCCCAAACACGTAGAGGGCAAATAGCGCGAGCAAAGTGGTTAGTGAGGTTATCGCCGTGCGCGACAATGTGCCATTGATGCTCAGGTCGATAAGCTCCTGCAATTCCATGACCTTGTATTTCCGCAAATTCTCTCGCACGCGGTCGTAAACGACCACCGTATCGTTGATCGAGTAGCCCAGAATTGTGAGGATCGCGGCTATACTCGCTAGATTGAATTCCAGCCCGCTGATTGCAAACATGCCGATGGTCAGGATAACGTCGTGAATCAAGGCCAACACGGCGCCGACACTGAACTGCCATTCGAACCGCAACCAAATATAAACCAGCATGGCGACCACTGCGGATACCAACGCGATGGCACCGTTGACGACCAGCTCGCCGCTCACCTTTGGTCCGACGAACTCAACCCGCCGATAACTCAGCCCCTCGCCCGACAGGTCGCCAAGAGCTTGTTTAACGACTTCGACGGCATTCTTTTGCGCTTCCTCGCCACCTGGCTGCCGCTCGACGCGGATTAGCACGTCGTCTTCGGCACCAAATTCCTGCAGCGCTACTTCACCGAGCCCCAGATCCCCTAAAGTGGCACGCATTTGTGAAAGATTCGCCGGGCCTGGCGTCTTAACCTCAATCAATATGCCACCTTGGAAATCAATGCCGTAATTCAGTCCTCGGGCGAAGAACAACACGATCGACAAGACCATGAGCACAAGGGAAAACACGGCAAAGATCTTGCGATATTGAACAAAACCGACGCGCGTGCCATGGGGAACCAATCTGAGGGGAAACAAATTGCGCACTCCTAAATAGGCAACAGCTTGGGCCGCCGCTGTTTGAGCCACAGCACGACCATCATGCGTGTCACCATCACGGCGCTGAACATCGAGGTGCAAATACCAATTGCGAGAGTGACACCGAATCCTTTGACCGGGCCCGAGCCAAGCCCAAATAACAGCACGGCGGCAATCAACGTGGTAACGTTCGAATCGATAATTGTCGTCAACGCCCGTTGATATCCGGCATCCACCGCCGAGAACGGCGTTCGTCCGTTGGCGACTTCCTCGCGGATACGTTCAAAAACAAGCACGTTGGCGTCCACCGCCATGCCGATGGTCAAGACGATGCCAGCGATTCCCGGCAACGTAAGCGTCGCTTGCAACAGCGACAATGCGGCGGCCAGCAAGAGAATATTTATCAGCAGCGCCACATCGGCGACCAAACCAAAAAGCCCATAGGAAACCACCATGAAAACGATAACCGCAAACAAGCCAATCATGGCAGCCAACTTTCCCGCTTGTACGGAATCGGCACCAAGATCCGGACCCACGCTACGTTCCTCGAGGATTGTCAGAGGCGCCGGCAGAGCGCCAGCTCGCAACAACAGAGCCAAATCCGTGGCTTCGCGGACCGTAAAATTGCCCTCGATAACACCGCTGCCGCCGGTGATCGGCGATCGGATCACAGGAGCGCTGATGACCTTGTTGTCGAGAATAATTGCAAGCGGCCTGCCGATGTTCTGGACGGTAATATCGCCGAACTTTCGTCCGCCGACGCCATCAAAGCGAAAACTCACCACCGGCTGATTGGTTTGAAATGTCGGTTGCGCGTCGACCAGTCGGTCGCCGCTGACCGACACCCGCTTTCGCACCACGTATTGCGCCAGCTCCCCGCTTACGTCCCGCTCGTCATCAGCCTCAACAAGCATCGAACCGGGTGGCAATCGGCCCTGGCGCGCCTCGCCTACGCTGGTCTCGGTATCAACCAAATGAAAATTAAGCTTTGCGGTTTTCCCAAGCAAATCCTTGATCCGGTCCGGGTTATCAATTCCGGGGAGCTGCACCAGGATGCGATCCGGCCCCTGGCGCTGGATCGTGGGCTCACGGGTTCCCGTCTCATCAATACGCCGGCGCACGATTTCGAGAGACTGGGTCACCGCCGAATCTCGAATCGTGGAAATCGCCGTCTCCCCGAAGGTCAAGGTGACAACACCTTCGGGAGTAGCCGCGATCAATACGTCGGGATCGATGCCGTCGAGAAGTTCGATCGCCCGTTCCACGTCCGTCGGCTCCTTGGGCCGTACATTGACGGCATCACCAACAACCCCTAGGCCGGTATATTTCATTTCGCCGCGCAGGCGTACCCGCGTTTCGTCGACCAACGCCGTCAAGCGTTCGCGCAACACGACGCCGGTTTCAACTTCCAGAACGAGGTGGGAACCACCTTGAAGATCGAGGCCCAATACGATCTGTTGATGCGGTAGCCAGCGCGGCATGGATTCGGCGGCCTCCCGCGACAAAAGGTTGGGGAACGCAAAAACCACGCCAACCGCGCATACCAGCGTGATCAGGATCGTCTTCCAGCGAGGGAAATAAAGCATGGGTTACCGTGTCTAATCGCGTTTCTTATCTAGGCCGACCCGTTTCTGACCCCCGCCACCCTTCGCCCCCGCGTCATTCGCAGGGGCGGCAACGGGTTCACCCTGGCCGACGAGCTCGGATACTGTTGCCCGAGCGAGACGCACCTTTACCTCCGGCGCGATCTCAACAATTAGAATGTCATCGCCCTCGACCTTTACGATACGGCCGAGGATGCCTCCACCCGTCAGGATCCGATCACCGCGCTTTAGATTGTTTTGCATTTCCTTGTGTTTCTTCATCCGCTTCTGCTGGGGACGAATCAAAAGGAAATAAAAAACGGCGAAAATTAGTATCAGCGGTAAAATAGAAACGATATCGAAACCGCCGCCAGACGCCGCCGCCTGCGCGTAGGCCGGTGAGATGAGCATCAAGTCTCCTCCAATCCTCTTAAATTGCGCCGGACTATAGCGCCCAGCAGTCAAATTGCAAACAGACGCAATGCCCGTTGTCTCTTACGTTGGGCTAAGGATTGAATTGTTCTTTCGTAGTTTTGACGTCGCGGCTTCCGTCGCGGAATATGAAGAATGATAGTTGTTTGACTCCTGCCTTACCCTTCTCGACTCCGTTCGGCGTTACCAATAATTCGTCCAGCCACTATCGACTCCCCGAAAAATCTGTGGTCCTTCGCAACCGCCATATGAAAACGAACAGGGAACCCCATTCCTTTTACGGGGCGTGGACTTCTGGGGTCCACGCTTCGGCCAAACGCCTTGCCTCGGCAACCTGCTCAGGACTCATCCGGACCAACAGCTCTCTCAAATTTTGACGTGCAACGTTGTTGCCGCCCCCAGCTGCGACGTTCAACCATTTATAAGCCTCGACGTAATTCTGCGATACCGATTCGCCATCGATATACATGAGGGCGAGATTGTTTTGCGCGTCGATATGCCCCTGGTTCGCGGCCAAGCTGAAAAGTTCGTGCGCCTTCCCCATGTTCTTCGGCACACCAATACCCCTGGCATAGAATATTCCGAGATTGTATTGGCCCGACGCGTCGCCGCGCTCTGCCAAAGATTTTAGTGTCCGTGCAGCACCTTCGAAATCCCGCTCTTGGTAGGCCTTGTGGGCAGCGTCCAATTCAGAACTGGTTGCGTTGGAACCGCTATAGCTTGCGGATGACGGTCTTTCGGGAGATGCCGTACAGGAAATGCAAACCAAGGTAACGCCGAGCAACCCGAAAAATCTGTTCATTATTCTTCTCCCGCAAGCAATCGGTTCATGAATGCGATTTGCGCCCCGGTCGGTGCACACTGCAAGTTAGCGTAATCCGCATGTGATTTCGGATGACCATCCCATTGAACCTTCTCGGACACAATATGCTAAATTGGACGGAGCCTACCTTTCAGAATCAATCCGGACCACTACGTCCGTACACATACCTAAGTTGTTTGAGCGTAAGCAGTTCGTTTCAAACATGTTCTCGGGACATATGAAGCGGTCGTGTTAATCGCCACGACCTGACTCCCCGCGACCGGGGTCGTTTCGCATTCGCGAGCATTCTCCTTTAAGACATTAGAATGCTAAGCTTCGACACCGCAACCACCGCACATCCAAATTTGCAACACTGCCATGACCGACCCCTCTCTTACGCCAATCCTGCAACGGATCGCCGAAGCCTTGGAGCGGTTTGCGCCCGTGCCGGCTGGGAAGACCGATTTCGCGTCGGCAGACGCGTTTGTTTGGCGAGCCGAACGATCGGCACTGGATGTGAGACGTCAAAAGTCTTTGTGATTCTTGGATGGGGTTGGATGGGGTTGGATGAGGTTGGATGGAACCTTATTTCTCAATGGCTTGTGGACCGCCCCTGTTTCGCGGCTCGGCGTTCCATTCGGTCAAAAGTTTTCGCAATTAACGATAGTGGGC
>JAAXGF010000135.1 GCA_012267605.1 Alphaproteobacteria bacterium
GCAAAGCGTCCGGTGCTTTGCCAGCCAGATCAAGGGGGTAGGTCGGCACTACACGCCGTTCTGGAGAAGCAAAGCCCGGAAATCCGCCACTTTCCGGGCCGGAAAATCGTCACATTAGCCGAAACGCGTGCCGAGTTGCGGAAGTCGGGTTAAGGTGTCAGACGCTCATCATATAGGTATGCGCTATTTGCATATCTGATTAGCAAAGTTAGCGCTGGTATAAAATTTCGCTGTTCATAGATATTGGGCGTAATCGCATGGACGCGGCACCGCCGTATCCATGATGTGCTCCATCACGGGCAGTATTAGACTGGCAATACGTACTATTACTGACCCTAACTTGCCGAAAGGTGAGAGATATGACCATACAAAAACTTGCTGCAACGGCCTTAATTGGATTCCTGATCTTCCCGCACCAACTGGATGCTAGTGAAGTTGTCTGGCCAAAGGATAGCGCGGCTTATGTCCTTGTGCCGGAAACACCGGCGTTGCCTAAAAACTCAACGCAACCCCAAGCGACAAGTGAGCAACCCAAAAGTGTTCAGGACGATCCTTGCGGTTTTCGCCGCCCAGGACCATACCGGGAAGATTGCCGCGCGTTCGATCCTGACGTCTGGGGAAAAAGAAACCTCAGGAAACCCTAACATTTGGGGGATTCGAGATGTTGACTGCGAATCATGGTGGACAAGGAGACTGTTCGGTGCCGTACCTCAGCTTTCTGGTGGGACGTTTGAAACAGGAACGCGATGCACGCGAGAAGCAGCTCGTGCTGATTAGACGCCCCGTACCCAAAGATCGTATGAGTACAGCCCCCAAAGAAATTACGGCGACGTTCTTGCGACAAAACAATCGCGTGTCTTCAATTCATGGAAGGAGATTCCCCGTATCCAGCTGACCAATTGAGTATCGGCCATACTGTCGAATTCGTTGGAATGGCAGATTTCAGATCGAACATCTCGTTTGCCATGGGGAGACGGAGAGAACTGGCATGGGCGACGGTAGACAGCTCTCCAGTCAATCCGAGATATCCTGGCAGCACCTCAAACTAGTACCACAGCATGTTACAGAGCAACATGTTATGGGCCACTCTTTATCTAAGGCCTGAGATCGCCATTCCCAAGAAGATTAGGAATTGGCTGGAGAGAACTTCTCACAAAATTTCGACTTGCACTCACCCAGACTCGGGTTTGGTCGCGAGATAGACAATCTCTTGCAATGGGATTTGTAGGGGAACGGGGCCGAATTCGGCTTCGACAGCGACGGCGACCGCTTCGATGATCTCCTCGGGGTCGGCGCTGGCACGCTCGCGAATTTTATGAATGCCGGGATTTCCGGCGACGAAACCCCGGGCCACGTGATGCGCGTCGGGGCGCTTGATCACGGCGGAAACGATATGGATGTTTAGATCGACAAATCCCACCTGCTGAATCAGCGTCTTGATCGGATCAACTTCGGCGCAGCTGAAGGGCAGTTTCAGGAAATCCGGCGGATTATCGGGAAAAAATCCCGCAATCGTCCGGTGAGAAATTTCAGCAACCTGATTATTTTCATGGCTATCCCAAACATTGAAGGCCAATAGACCACCCGGCTTGAGGACACGGGCCATCTCGGCGAGGCCGGCCAATTTGTCAGGGAAAAACATCAATCCGAACTGGCAGACAACCGCGTCGAACTCTCGTTCGCCGTAGGGCAGCTCTAGAACATCGGCCGGTTCGAAAACCACTTCGGGCAAATTGCCCCGCTTCGATTGAGCGAAAGTAATCATGGCCTCGTTAAGGTCCGTCGCGAGAATGCGCGTCGTCGCCGGCGGCAGGACTCGGCGCAGATGTTCGGTCGAAATACCGGTGCCGCATGCGACCTCCAAAACGTGACCGCCTTCCGTAAGATGGCTCTCGACGCGAGCCGCTAGATCCGCTCCGGAAAAATCGAACAGGAGTGGCCCGAGATGGGCATCGTAGATCTCAGGAATCGAGCCGTCGAACTGACAATGGGACATTTTTCACCAAAGAAATCACGAATTGGCCAAGCCCGTATGCAGCGCCTCGAAACAAAACGCAAGCGGGAAAAATACCGGCCTGTAATTATTGGATTTTCGGACTCTCGAGGTGGTCGAGGCGGAGACGATGCCGGGAGTCACTGAGACGGCGCGCCGCCGCGGCTACGGAGAAGAACACGCCCAACCCCGTGGCGCCGGCGATCAAAAATATGATGAGGATTTGGTATTTCACGGCCTCCAGCGGATCGGCTCCGGCGAGTATTTGCCCGGTCATCATCCCCGGCAAGGACACGAGGCCCGCAGCCGCCATGGCGTTCAGGATGGGAATCAAGCCAGTACGCACCGCCCGTGCCAAGAATGGGCGGAAGGCGGTGTCGCGGTCTGCCCCGAGGGCCAGTCGTGCCTCGATGGCGACACGCTCACGGCTCACCGTCGCCACTAAGGTACCCGGCTTCTCGCGCAGGGCCTCGACCTGGCGCGGGCCAGGAAGAACGGCGGGACGATGTTTTTCGGGGTGTTCCTGGCCCTCGGGGTTACGGCGGTCCTGCTGGCGGCGGCGC
>JAAXGF010000204.1 GCA_012267605.1 Alphaproteobacteria bacterium
GGATCAGACCTGGGCAGTTACCCGAATAGGCCTACGCGGTATCGCGCGCGCGGCTCCTCTTCGCCCTCGACGAGGAGCCGATACCAGCAATACGGAAAATCAACTCCCGCTGCGACCGGTAGGGGTAAAGACCCCCACGGTCTCGCATTGACTTCCAAAAGAATCCACCTCCCGGTGGTGGAATCCTTGATGAACTCGAACATCGCCACTCCCGTATAGCCGACGGAATCGACAATGGATAAACAAGCGGTTTCGAACGCAGGTTCGACTGCCACGCTGACCCGGTATGAGCTGCCGCCCATCTCGGAAGGTTTGTGTTCCCGTTTGTGCTGAAATACTTGAAGGAGACGCCCTTGGTTAGCGGGCACCGAATCCCCTATCCCCTCGCCGCAAAAGAACGCCTCGACAATTTTTCCGCCAGGTGCAGAATTCTTTAGGGCCTTCCAAAGCGTATCCGAATCGTACCCGATGACTACTCCCCCCTGGCGTGAAGTTGCTCAAGGGAATAGGAACGCCGTGGTTTGATGGCGATGGGGAATCCGTATTCCTCAGCAATTGCTTTAGCATCGGCGAAATTATCCGCGGGTCGACCAGCGGCAACGGGAATATCGAGAGAGTTAGCCAACTTTCGGGTAAGATGTTTGTCGTAAAGAATATCGATCGCCTTCCGGCTTGGAATTGCGATCTTGTGGTCGGCTTCGAAATGATTCCGATGGGCGTCGAACGGAAGTAGGCTCCGCTCGTCAACTGGGATGACCAGATCGAACGCTTCCGCGTCCAAGAGTTCTCGGTACGCGGATTTCCATGCACTTCCGTCGCCAAGATGATACGGCAAATTGTGGATACGTGAGATGTAGCGAGATTTTAGGGCTACGGCGGTGAAATCGAAGGGAGCAACATGAATCGATATACCTTTGCGACCGAGGGACCGCACGATTGTTAAGAAGCTGCGGCTATCGTCGCCAACGATGAGTACCTTGCCATTCGCCATTGGTAAAATCCTAGACCCCTCGGCAACCTGAAATATTCATGTCAACTAGTGACCCCAACTCCGACCAACCCGCGATCAAATGGCGCGGGGTTCATCTGTTGACGGCAGCGCGAGTGACCAATCATCGTACCTTTATAGCTCGCCTCGACGACAGGTCGTAGTTTAGGTTTGAAATTTTCCGGTGCTGGGTATTTTTTATTTCTTACCGACAATAGTCCGTTGGAGAAGTGTTGGATCGTGAGTGCCGGCAGATCCTGACCGCAAGGAATCGGAGTTCTCTCATCTAACCGACTGGGTAAAGCTGACCAGATCTCGCAATTAACGCGACTGCTTACGCCAACGCTCCACCGTACCTTCGACGTAGGGCCGCTCTTCGGTATCCTCCATCCACGACTCTGCGAACGATGCGTTGTCGCTTTTCGGTTGGTGCTCTGGCGGTAAGTCGTCAAATCGCATTCGCATGGGCACAGTAACTCCTTCGCCCACGACGATCGTTTCCTGAGTCCGCAGAGACGGTAAGGCAGTCAACAACTTCATCGCATTTTCCGGCATTGCGCGACGCACGTACTGCTGGTCCTGCTCATTACTCATGCGCAAGGCAAACAACGTATTGCACTGGGATAAAATACTAGGGGACAACTCCGATGGCCGCTGGCTGACGAGCCCCAGGGAGACCCCGTACTTCCGACCCTCTTTAGCGATACGCGAAATGGCTTGCTTAGTCGGGCCGAACCCATAGGCGTCGTTGTGCGGAATGTAGCGGTGCGCTTCCTCGCAAACCAAGGTAATGGGCACCGCTTTTGAACCTACGCTCCAAAGCGAAAAATCGAATATCATGCGGCAAAGAACCGAAACCACCACATCGACAATCTCGGACGGTACGTCCGATAGATCAAATATCGTGATTGGCTTCCCGTTTACCGGAATGCGAAATAATCGGGCGAGGATTTCCGGAAGTACGTCGCGCACCATCAATCCGCCGCCAAACATGAAGCTGAACCGCGCGTCCGACGTTAGGCTTTCAATCCGCGCCATAAGTCGCAAATACGGAATGGAATTCTCAGGTTTATCCAGTTTTCCCATTTCCTGGTCGATTTGACGGGTCATGTCGCCAAGTCGATAGGGAACTGGCGTATCGACCGTGATGAACCGAGTATCCCCTTGATCGTGCATGAATTTCTTGCGCGCCCAGGTGATGACATTCTTGAGAATTGCCTGCTCGCTTTCCGATTCCAGCCCTTGGCCACCTGTCATCACGGCAGCCGATTCCTCGAAGTTGAGCAACCAGTACGGCAGCTGCAAGTTCATCGGGTTGATCAACTCGGCCATGTCGGTAAAGGCGTGGGCGTATTCATTGTGCGGGTCAAGCAACATCACGTGGGCGTTCGGGTGTTCGGTCAGAACGGCGCGAAGGATCAGCGCCAACGCGCAGGACTTCCCGCATCCGGAAGTACCAAGAACTGCAAAATGCTTACCCAGCAGATCATCGGTGACGACGTAGGCGGGCAAGGAACTGTCATGGTGAACCGTGCCGACCCGCACCGTCGAGGCCCGCGGGCGCGCATAAACCCGGCTCATTTCCTCCCGCGTGGTGGCCAGCACCTCCGTACCGAGCGTTGGATAAACCGATACGCCGCGTTGAAAAACCGGTTCTGGATGTCTTTCGCTTGGATGGGGAATCTCGCCCATGAGATCGATTTCGATGGTCAACGGCGCGGCGGTGTTGACCCCCGTCTTGGTTTGCGCCATTCGGAGCGAGCTAATGATGCCAAATACATTCGACGACGGCGTCACCATCTTCACCATGGCTCCGCTGCCGATGGCGTGATCCGAGTTTGCGGCGCTTGCATCCACCGCTTCGGAATCGAGAACGGCGATCAACTTCGCACCCGAAATCGAAGTTACCAGACCAACTTTATGACCTGAATTGTCGTTCACCATCACCTCGACAGTCAGAATCGAAAACCAATATTGACAAATTGTCGTGCCTTATCCCTGTCACCTCAACACCTTTCGTGGGTGCGCGCCGCCGATATAGCGCTCGCCGAGAATTCCTGGATACCGCGACACGATAGCGCGATTTCGTTAAGATTCACGGTGAAATTCGGGTCAAACGAATTTTGCCGTAAACGAAAGACAAGTCAGTGCTTTGGAAAACCTCCAGAATCCCACTCGAATCGAATTCTTGGGTTGTTGGCAATCGCGCAAATAACCCGGAGAACCCGGATACAAATCATTTGACCTGGATTTCCCATGCATGTTGCTATGCCATGGGCAATCCACGTAAGAAATTGTTCATCTACGGTTTATCTTTAGAAGCACGAGCGGTTTTGAGGAATATAAATGGATTATAAGTTCTTATTTTTTACAACAGAGGGACGAATCGGCAGGAAATCCTGGTGGATTGGATCTTTTTATTTTCTAGTCTTTAATATAATAGTATTACTGCTGTTTTCCATTAATATCGAAATTATCAACATTGTTGCATGTATTTTCATCCTCGCTTCGATTTACCCCTACGTTGTATTAAGCATGAAGCGTTGCCATGACCGGAATCGTTCCGGATGGTTTCTGCTCGTGGGGTTGATTCCGCTCATCGGCGAAATTTGGCTGCTGATCGAACTTGGTCGTTTGCTCGGAACCAACGGCGCAAATCGTTTCGGGCCCGATCCTCTGACGTCGCCGGAACCCTTGACCAAGCATTAAACGCGGTGCGGGGGAACGGCCTTACACCGACCGTTCCCCAGCTTGATCCGGCGTGCTAACGAGTTAGGCGGCCTGATCGGCGATTTGCTTCGGCGAATCGGAGCGGATCTCGATGACCCTGGGCTTTTTCTCTTCGGGAACCTCCCGTTCCAATTCGATATGGAGCAGTCCGTCGTGCAGATCGGCGCCCGTGACCTTGATATTGTCGGCGAGCTGGAAACGGCGCTCGAACGACCGGGCGGCAATGCCACGGTAGAGAAAGTTATCGCCCTCCTCGGCATCCTTGCCACGCGCGCCCTTCACCGTAAGGGTGTCTTCCTTGAGCTCTATCTCGATGTCGCCCTGGTTGAAACCGGCCACGGCCATGGAAATGCGATATTTCTCGTCACCCACCTGGACGATGTCATAGGGCGGGTACGATACAACGCCCTCGTCGGCGCGCAACGCGGCATCAAGGACTCGTGAGAGTCTGTCGAATCCGATCGTGGTACGAAATAAGGGGGAGAAGTCGAAGTCTAAGGTATTGCGCAAGATATCCTCCTTTGAGCAATATCGCGGCGGACCCCATCGGCCCATCTTTCGTTCCCCTTAATCACCACCCGGTGAACACCGGTCTGGCCATATCGAGGGACGAAGATATCAGCGTGCCGTAATGGCCCCGCCTGGGTTTGACAGCCCCACCATTGGCGACCGTCATGCGTTTATTTGGAAACCGGCACGCCAGATTTCAAGATGTTGGCCTAAACATTTACCCAATTCGAGCCGAAATGAATCTGAGAACATCTTAGTGAGCTAAGTTTGAGAAACAGGGGCAAGATCCAGGTCGATTCGCACACGATGAAACCTATAGAATTGAGCGGCGCAAATGCAGAATTACCGGCGTTTTTGTCGGGTTGAATTCGCACGCGTAACGCCGAATACCAAC
The DNA here is from genome assembly GCA_012267605.1 of Alphaproteobacteria bacterium. GTDB lineage: Bacteria > Pseudomonadota > Alphaproteobacteria > JAAXGF01 > JAAXGF01 > JAAXGF01. Next base: position 4,623 of record JAAXGF010000204.1, read on the forward strand.
CGTACAACGGCCCGCGAGCAAGACGCGGGAGCTATACGGCCGCTTCTATTGCGGGTTGTCTTCGAAACTATTCCGAATCCTGGGGATATTGTGAATCCAAGACCGGGGTGGTTCCGTCGTTCGACTCGACCGGCGTTGCGGCAGCCGTTTTGTCATCCAGTAGAGAGCGTATGTTTTCGGGCATCTCCTCCATCTCTTCGTTATCGAATTATTCGACGAGCCGATTCCGATACGCAGCAACCACATCCCGGTTGGGGATGTGATAGTCGGCGGCCTTTGAGGGTTTCCCCACAACGATGCTGCCGTGCATGCCAAGGAGAATATGGGGGATACAGTGATAGTCGAAAGTGCCCTCCTCCTTGAAGGTGTGCGACCATGAATCACCTGATTCTTTAAAGAACGGACTATTGAGGCCCTCGGAGCCCTTCGGAAAACCGTCGGGGTAGGTGACGACGTTGTGATCTTCCTTGAATAGATTCTTCCATGTCACCGTGTCGCCGGGTTCAATCAACAACACCTTGGGATCGAAATACATGCGCAAGTTGTCGGCGTCGGTGACCACCTCGACAACGTGGTGCGTGGGTTCCTCAGACTTGGCCGCGCACGGTAGCAAAACAAGAATTGCCGCAAAAATTGTCAGGAATTTCATCGCCTACCTCCACAAATTGAATATTTAGAATTATTCGTAAGTGGAGTTAAAATTTCGTTATGCGGCCTTCACACCATTGATGAAGTGTAACTGCCCAGGTCTGATCCTGTCGAACACCCGCACCTGATGGATTTCTGCATGCGGTGG
>JAAXGF010000021.1 GCA_012267605.1 Alphaproteobacteria bacterium
CAGGGTCATGAATAGTCTCTTCTGTCGATCGGTGATGTGACGCCCGGGCAACGCTGCGCTCCCCCTCTGGGTAAAGCGCCAACATGTCGCCCGGCCGGCCGAAACCGCCAGAAGACCCGGGGGAAAATTTTGCGAGCCGGCGTCCCGGAACTCCGGTCGGGCTACGCCCTCCCTCCATTCCGGGACGCCGGCTTCCCCCGTCTCATCCTGATTGACGCGGAAGTCTCAAGGTGATTGTCGCGCCGCAATTGCGGGTTCCACCCTTGTCGGCTCTAATGAGCTGCGCCAGATCGACTATCTCACGACCGTACGTCCCATCTCGGCGTTGTCAGCCCGCCTCGCTGAATTCGCGCCGAGTCCTATACATTCCGAGCCGAAATTCAAACAATTCGGGCCGGAAATCGCCATGATCCCAGGCCCGTCGCTGAATAATCTAAAGCCGCTCACCTAGTGGCTCGACGTCTGACGGATAGCCGTCTCGGCGAACCACTAGGTCTTTAACAGATGGATCAATTCACCTCGGCTCACAAATTTCAAGCGTTGGCATCGATCAACTTGGCTTAAGCGGCAGAAGCTGCACTCGCCTTTTTCTTTTGATTCTCTTGTGTCGGCTTGGCGGCGGTCTGTGCCGCGGATGCCGATTGGCGAGCCGTAACGGCGCGCCAACGCTCCAGATTCGCGTTGCCAAGATCACGGAAGCGATTCAGGGAATCCTCTTGGGCAGCGCGCCATTCGTCAGCAACATTCGTGAATTTTTCGCTCTGCTCGTCGAAAAACTTCACGGCTTGCTGAGAATAATGCTCAACATACTGGGTCCACGACGAAAGTTGCTCGTCGGCGCGAGCGATATAGGCATCACGCTCGCTATCGAACCGCGCCGTGGCGTCGTTGACAAGATTGTCGAAATTCGCCCAAGCCTGAGCGACTTCTTTGCTGCCCTGCTCCCAAGCCTGCTCCTCAAACTGATGAATTTTCTCGACATTGTCTTGAAATGAGGACCGCTGAGACTGAAAGTTGGCGATTGACTGAACCATACTGTCCCGAGCTTTCGCCTGAAGCTCACTTGCTGTTTTGCCCATCGCGGACATATACGCGGCGAACGCGTTCATCGGCGCCAGCAGCGTATCTTGGAATGCCTTGATATCTTCCATACTTCATCTCCGTGTTGTAGATGGCGGGTATTCTTACCTTCACTTCCCTGCGCACCCGACGACGATCTCAGATTTGAACGCCGCGCATGTACCCCGGCCTAACCCAATTTGTGTATCGGGGCGAGCGCGTGTCAGTTAGCGTAAAATTCAGGGTAACCATTTGGCCGTTTGCTCGACCGGCCGTTCCTCTGCAAGTCTCTTTGCTGTCAGTGCAACCGCCAGCCTCCGCGGTTGCATCAACCGGGCTCATGATCACACCCGATTGTTTAGGGGCTATTGCACTGATTGTCCATTTCTACGATCTTTACCATTAATGCAAGCGCAAAATTGTCAATCCTGCTATGCGTCACGCACATGCCAATAGGAAGGAGTCGTAGACTGTGTGTTGGATCGAAACTGATGCAGGCTGTCTATTACTTATTTTCCATAGAATGGAATAACGGTAAGATCGCCGAATTCGGAGACGTATGCTGTCCCTTAGGAGGAGGGCCAGTTAGATATTTCGGGTCTGGCGATACTTGAGTCGCCAGAGGTTCCGTTTCCGAATTTAGTAATCCGGTTGTTGGTTTCCTTGTTACCGCATAGCTGTACCATTGAAAATACGACAGGGGAGTGGTTAAGCCGTGATTCCAATCGATGAGAAAAAAGCACTTCTTAAGGACAATACTGAAGTCGAGGTTAAATTCGTCGACGGTACTGTTCTTCGTGGTTTTCTATACTTGTCGAGCACCGAAAGAATTGTTGATGTGCTCAATGATGAACGGGATTATATTCCCTTTCAGGACACCACACATAATGTTCAGATCGTCAACAAGAGGACAATTATTCGAGTCACACCGATCGATCAGGCGAAGCCCCGAGTGACAATTCGCGACAAAATCAGAAGAACCAGTTAGATTCTAATCGGCTGAATCGAGACGAACACCCGAGATACCGGGCACGAGTGTTGGCCCCCACTTAGACGTGTAACCCAAATCTTCAAAGCGATCGAATATCAGCCCCAGCGGCAAACTCGCCAATCCGAAAGTGATTACTCGGAAGGATTTTGCGGTGCGGGCTCACCGACCACCATTTCAGTTGGCACCCTCGAGGATGTGAAGACGCCGACGTGATACTGGTGACATAGTAGACACGAGTCTCCCGCGTGCCCGGGCCGGTGACACTCCGCGCAAGTTGCCACCGGTAGGCGGCTAAAATTCGAAGCAAAAACCGTCGGATCCCGCCCAGCAAACGCCTCAGCGTATTTTGCTTCCGAGGTCAAGGTATGACAGGTGGCACATCCCTTTTCGTCGAGCAGACTAAAATGAGTGATATGGGAAAATACTGTCGCTTCACGGTATTGCCGATCGAAACGCGCGGCATACCATTTAACCCTCAAAACACCTCGATCTTCACGATCAATGCTATGGCACTTCGTACACCTTCCCGGACTCTCCTTATTTGCCAAGGATTCGAATACGGCGCTGCCTACCGTTTCCGAGCGAGTGCCCATGGTGAGACCGCTGAGTTCAAGCCAAGTCCGCACGAAGTGGTTGGCGTGACCAACTGGCCGATAGAAAAGCGTGAAATCCCGACGGAACCAACCGCCCCCCTTTGCCCACGATTCCGCATCGACTTCCGAAGGCGCAAACGCTTTTTCCACACCCCCGTCAACGTCTTCGGCATCGTCGTCACCGAAACCGATATCATCATCGTCGTCGAAGGAAATCTCCTCGTCATCGTCGAAAGAGATTTCATCGTCATCAAAGGAGATCTCGTCGTCGTCTCCGAGGATGTCCCCATCGTCATCGCCGAGAATGTCTCCGTCATCGTCTCCCAGGATATCATCGTCTCCTAAGATATCTTCGTCGTCATCACCCAGAATGTCCTCATCGGAAAGAATGTCGCTGGTATCCGACGTATCCACCTCTTCCGGGGCGGCGACAACACTCTCCTCGAAATCATCGCCACCTGGAATTTCTACCCGTGTGCCCTGTCGGTGAAGCGAAACCTCGTGGTACAGGTTCGGAAACCAAGTGTTTTGGGCCGCAACAATTACGTCGAGGGGCATTACGCCAAGCATTCTGCTGACCGCAACCGAATCCAGTTCCAGCCCTAG
>JAAXGF010000320.1 GCA_012267605.1 Alphaproteobacteria bacterium
ACAAGGACTTTTGACGCCCCACAACCGTGATTAGCATCGCGGCGAAAGCAAGAAATAATCGGCGCATGGCAGTTCCTTCGTTGAACGTGCGGCGCGGTGGCCTACTTTCAAGTCGTCTCGGTGAATTGTATTGGCGCCACCGTTTTCGGTATAGGTGTCGGCGGCGACCATACGGTACTCTGGTTACGGATGAAACGAATTCTCATACTCGTCAGCGCTCGACCGTTGTTTTGGCGATCGTCTTTTCACCGGACGCGGCAAGCGTCTCCGACGTCGCGCCGAAAAACAATTTGACATGGGCAGGATCCGCGCAGCCGTCGTTGGAGCCGGATATTTTGGCAAATATCACGCTGAGAAATATTCGCGGCTTGACGACGCGGAGCTAGTCGCTGTAGCCGATAACGAGATTGCGCGGGCGGTCAAACTGGCACGCGCCTACAAAGCCGAGGCAGTGGCCGACTACCGGGAGCTGTTGGGCAAAGTTGATGCCGTCAGCGTTGTTGTGCCGACACCGGCCCATTACGAGGTCGCAAAGGCGTTCCTCGACTGCGGTACCGACGTGCTGTTGGAAAAACCGATGGTCGAGGACCTGGCTCAGGCCGATGAACTGATCGCGCTCGCAGAATCCCGGGGAGGCATTCTACAGGTCGGCCATTTACAGCGATTCTCTTCGGCCATATTACAGCTCAACGGCATCATCAGTCGGCCGGTTTTCATCGAATGCTATCGGATCGCACCGTTTAAGCCGCGCGGCTCCGAGGTCAATGTGATCCTCGATCTGATGATTCACGATATTGATCTGATTCAAGCTATCGCGCGGTCTCCGGTGGTGCAGGTCGATGCGGTGGGCACGCCGGTTTTGACCGGCGGAGCTGACATAGCCAACGTGCGTCTTCATTTTGCGAGTGGTTGCAGCGCCAACGTTACCGCCAGCCGAGTAAGCCTCAAGAACGAGCGAAAAATGCGGATATTTCAGCCAGACGCATATTTCTCGATCGATTTCGTGCAGCGAAAACTTGCCATTTTGCGCAAAGGGGAAGGCGAGATGTTCCCCGGTGTGCCACGCATATCACGGGAGGAGCGGAGCTTTGATGCAGGCGATGATTTGGAACGCGAAATCAAGGCCTTTCTTCAATCGGTCAATACACGCAAGCCACCTCCAGTGTCGGGCGTGGACGGACGCCGCGCGTTAGAGACAGCTTTTCTAATTACTGAGAGCCTTAGGTCCCACGCAGCCCGCGTGGCGAGCGCTAGCGGTGGCGATCAGATTGCTTAAGGGCAAATGAATGACCCACGTTCTTGACGTCCGAGATCTGGTGTGCCCTTTGCCGGTTTTGCGCGCAAATAAGAAAATGCGTTCGCTCGATCCCGGAGAAATCCTTGAGGTGTTGGCCACCGATCGAAGCGCAGTGCAGGATTTTCAAATCTATTGTCAGCGGACCAGAAACGAGCTTCTCGACTGGGACGAAGCTGGCGGCATCTTTCGATTTCGCATTCGAATATTCGGGAAGTGTATGTCCGAATAACGCATTTTCAGGTGTTTGGTTACCTCTGATCGCTCGGTTCCGCGATGCCCCTTTCGGAAACCACTAGATTGGATTGAAAGCTCGGTGCATGGCAAACCGTTCCGGTTCAGCCATAAGGCCACATTCGATCGCGGCTGCTTCGCTACGGAATCGGATGTCGATTGTGTCGCGCGGCGGAACTTGAACTTTGTCCGATTCGTCGACACGGTAAAATACTGGGGTATAGGGACGCTTGGTCCATGGGCTGATCAATGTTCCGGGTGCGTGTAGGCGTTCGCCCACGCGGATCGCCAGTCCAGTTTCCTCGCGAAATTCCCGGATCAAGGCTTGGGTGACGGTTTCACCGACTTCGACGCCCCCGCCAGGGAATTTCCAGCAAAAAACGTTGCCAACAAATTCAGCGGCGATTAAGACCTTTCGGCCGCGGATCAGGAGACCGTAAGCCCGAAGATTTTCCGGTACCATGACCACGAAAACACGGCTTCTTTGACTCCGAGTTTAGGCGAAGCCTCGTCGCGCCCCATCGGTCGAGAGGACCGCCTTTTGCGGCCCTCTTCGATCACCGACTAAAAAACTTTGATCGTGATTCTTTCCGACATGATCGGGGGGAAATGGGGAATATGATTATGATCCCCCAACAGCAGCTGTAAAGTATGAGTCCCCGGCTCAAATTCGATTACCGCTTCGGTCTGGCCTCCCCCAAAATGGCGGTGGTTTTCGTCCTTGGCGATCGGATCTCCGAACGATGGAAGTCCCGTATCAATGAGCAAGTGATGATGCCCCGTGTTGTTTTTCTGCAACCCCGCTGGACAAACGCCCATGCCACTCAAGCCGAATACGACTTTCACCGGGTTTTGAACCGTTTCTCCGTCCTTAGGTGAGATTATATACGCGACCGCGCCGGTCGCCGAGCTACTGCGATAACCTTCGGCCAATGCCGACCCTACGATTGCCATCGTGGCGATCATAATTAATGATATGCGAAACATCTATGCTCCTCCGTCAATCTCGCGTGCTGCTCCACGCGATACGTAATTCAAGGACTGGGGGCGAGAACGCCACCAGCTCGCAGATCCGGTTACGCATAACCGCGCCTTGCCCGAATACGCAGCCACGCAGGACTCCGCGTTCGTGGCAATGTGACGCATTGCCCACATGTTGTAAAGCGAGCGCAGATTGGTCCGCCTCGGCGAGAATGAAGAGCTACTATCCGGAAAGATCGTCGCCGAGACAATCTACGATCGAGCTGGCCAGGTTTCTCAAAAGACTGAAATACAGTTCTGGCCCGGGCGACAAATCCAAACCGATCGGATCAAGCGTGCCGTGTTCGGCACCTGTATCTTGAATTAGCGTCTGCACCATTTTCGATCTGAACTGGGGTTCGCTGAAAATACATTTAGCCTCGCTACCGCGGACCAGGCGCTGGATTTCAACGATCCGGCGAGCGGTCGGCGGATCTTCCGGATGTAAAGTGACCGACCCGGCAGGCGATAGTTGATAGCGATGTTCGAAATACTGGTAGGCGTCGTGAAAAACCAAGTAGCTCTGGCCCTGAATGGGTTTTACCTGGGTATCTATTTCTCGGTCCAGTGATCCCAAGCGAGCGTGTAATTTTCTGCCGTTTCGCGCAAAGGTTCGTGCGTTTTCCGGATCCGCTTGACTCAGCGCCGCGACCATCGCCGAGACAAAGGTTTGCGCGTTAACGGGATTAAGCCACAGGTGGGGATCTGTATCTGACCACTCGTCCGACACCGGCTGGGCGGCTATTTCAGGCTCAACGGTTTCGTCCTCGTGAAGTTCGTCGCCGTCATGTTCGTGGGATTGCCACCGGGTACCGCGACGATCCGGTCGGAGAATCATTCCCGGGATATCGAGCGCGGCAACGGTTGATGTTCGTTCCGCCTGATCATTAAATGTCTGCCGTAACCCAGTTTCCAAACTTGCTCCGACCCAAACCAAGACATCGGCCTCGCCGAGCATCGCGATATCGGAAGGTCGAAGCGTATAGCCATGGGGCGAGGCCGCACCGCTGATCAACAGCACCGGCTCGCCAACCCCGGACATGACACCCGCCACCAAAGAGTGCAGTGGCTTTATGGTTACCACCACACTGGTCTTGGCAGCCAAGGGTACCGCGCCAAATAATAGGCCGAGGCACGCCAACACCCCACCGTAGACTCGCCGCGCACGACGCGACGATGGTTGCGAAATCATCCCGCTCCCCCAGCTGGATCTAATTTCCCGTCGACGGCTACGGTATATACTTAGCTATCCGTGTTCAACAACCAGTGCGTTGGCTGGTAATCGCCACAGCATTGCCTGTATTGTTGCCGTCTTCTGTACCACGACCAACCAATTACCCCACCCCGAGGAGAGAGCTTAGAAACCATGAGCGACGAAATGTATCCCAAGTCTTCGGCGGCGCTTTCACGCCGGCGTACGGAATTGGCACCCGAAGCAAGTAAGGCGTTCCAGCAATTCAGTCAGGCTGTTTTCAAGGAAGGCGCGCTGTCGAAAAAGGCAAAGCAACTAATCGCTATCGCGGTCGCCCATGTTACCCAATGCCCCTACTGCATCAAGGGCCACATTAAGGCTGCGGCGAGAGAGGGTGCAACGGCGGAGGAGGTCATGGAGGCCATTTGGGTCGCGGCCGAGATGCGTGCGGGTGGTGCCTTCGCCCATTCGACGCTCGCACTAGACACGCTCGACTCGATAGCCGCCGGCCGCCACACCTGAACCATGAAGTGTTGGTCGACAATTTGTCCGAACACCAGGTGAGCCTTTCGAGACGACGGGTGCCGCAATCAGGACTTCGAAAGTCGCCGAGGCAATACGGCGCCTAGGATTGTTCCCTTAACCAGGCCCAGGCTTTGTCGATAGCGGCTGCAGGGAAGTGGCGCGCTGCAACAAT
>JAAXGF010000291.1 GCA_012267605.1 Alphaproteobacteria bacterium
TTCAGTCAACTATATAATTCCCTCTGTAATGCATCCGCCGTCTCGAGCGACCTCCGGCCAATTTCGAATACGGCTTTGCCTGCGTCGATTCCCAGCGTGGCGAGTTTAGCGACCAGCGGCGTGAGCAGGCGAAACACGCGCTCAAGTTTGTCGAGCTTCGATGCGCCGCGATCGAATCCCTCGATGCCCTGAGTCGCTTTCCACAAATTTTGCAGCAGATCGCCGACGTCCGCACCGATGCGAATGTCTAGACTGTCAAATTCTGGCATTCATTTCTTATCGGGTTCAAGTGTCCGTGCGCCGCGCGCCGGTGGCGCCGTGATTAGGTAGGTTTGAATGTCTACAGTTTGGTAATGTGAGCGGCCCTCAATGACCGCCTTGGTTGTATTCGGCAAATTTCCACTCTACTCTGCTTTCTAAGCTTTGCTCTGCCGTCCGAATGAAGGAGTAGGTTGTGCGAATAGTTTCGGTGCTGATCGTTACTTTCTTTTGGCCGGCCACCGGCATTGGCCAACAGCCCGAGATCACAGAACTTGAACCGATTGGCAATTGGTACCGGAATCTTGAATTAGATCCGCTGTACGACAAGACGATTTGCATTGTTTTTTTGATGAACGAGTCGGGCGCGAGACTTCACCTCATTAATAACTACCCGGATTTTCTTGCCGAATTGCCCGGCAAATTCTTGTCTTCCGGCTCCAAGTATCGCTACGATAAAGATTCGGCGGAAAGGGTGACCGAGACACATGATAACGCTTTGGTCATTATCCCTTTGCGTTTGGATTCCGCCAAGTCGCTTCTGATAGCATTCGATGTTAAAGGCGAACGTTATCAATACGAAACCTTCGACCTTGCCGACGGGCAGGATGTCGTCGACTGGCTCAACTCCCCCGAGTGCACTGGCGAATAAAGGCTGACGACCTAAATCAGGCAGTTACAAACTAGCGTCGATCCGATATCCGCAAATCTCGCCACCGGCCGGGTACCGCCACCGTGCGGCGGTTGGTTTCACCCTCTCCCCCTTGGAATTGATCCGAGGGTCACTCCCTCAAGGGAAAGGGTTATGACGTGGTGCCGCCGTTTCGCTCGCGATCGCACCGGTTACGGCGCCTTGAATTCGTTTCGGCCGCTGGGATCCTTGAGGGTGAGCAGGGGGGCACCGCCGGTTAGGGAGGCCAACCCGACGCGCAAAGTGCCGCCGGCGTCGATGAAGCCGAGTTGGGTCTTCCCATCAACGTCCACGGTCAACACAGCGCGGTTGCGCTCGAAGCGATCGCGCAAGTTCAACACTGCGGTGCCGTCGTCGAGCACCTCCAGGCCACCACGGCGCTTGCCCCATTCGTCGTATAGGAGGAATCGGGTGGCCTCGATGACTCGCTCGTCGGCGGTAACCTGGTCGACCAACCAGGGCGTCCCGGTCAACAAGATCGCCGCCGCGACCAACAATTTCAACAGGCGATTTTTCCGCTCTAATCGGGTCATTCGGTGATCCAGGGACTGGTGGTCGGTTGTACGCATGGTCGGCTCCGCTCAATGCTCGATGTTCGATGTTCGTTGTCGATCCTGCGGGGAGATGCTAGGCAAAGTCAAACCTTACCCGCGGGCGAATCGCTTGTCGGCAGCGAATACGGGCTTTTCGTAAACATTTTCATTGATTGTCGGGAAAGCGGCGCATCAATTCGTCGAGCCGGTCGCGGGTAGGCCCTGGCGACCACTGGTTGTTGCATCCGAGCGGGCGGCACCGTATTTCTCCATATAGCCGGCGACGGTCGCATGGAACTCGGCCATGGTCATGCGCCAAAACTGGTCCGGCCCAATATTCAACACGCCAAGCCCGATTTCCATGTATCGGCGCCAAGGGATTAACTCGCCGTTTTTCCGCCTTCCCGCTTCGGGGGAGGGTGGCGGTGGTCCTCCCCCTCAGGTTCCTCTCTCTGGTTTCCTGAAAGCGCCGTTGTAAGAAATTCGGTGAGCGTACCGACATACCCGGCGACACCTTCCTGGACAATAAGCGTGCCTGTTTCCTCGGTGTCGGGTCCGTCTTGATCCCGGACCGCTACCGCGAACACGGTGGCGATTTCTCGGATTCCAAATTCGCCAGCCATGAGGCGACGGGCGAAGGTGATCAATCCTACGCCCAAAGCTTCTTCAATCTCGCAAAGCAACTGAAAACTCGGCCTTAGAACGTATTTCTTGGAGCCGAGCTTCAGAGCCATTTCGCCGCGCTGTTTGTTGGCCATGGCTTAGATGGTTTGCCGCGGCAGCCGTACCGCGGCGATGGTCACACCAGTGACGTCGTCATAGGTGATGGCGATGGTCCCGTCGGTCTAGTTATAAGCGATGGTGGGAAACGGGCCGATGAGCTTCTCGCCGCTGGTGGCGGGTACTTGGACGCTGACGTCCGACTTGGTTACCTGGCCAAAACCAGGGACGGTGGGGCTCGGTTTCTGCGCCGTGACGGTGACTGTGTGGGCGGATGCGTCGCTGTTCTTGATCCAAAGGAAGATGTCGCTGTTGTCGTTTTTCGCGGTATCGCCGCCAGCGTTCGCCGAAACAAGGCTGGGTGCGTTAATTCCGCTTGCGGTTACATCGGTGATGGTGAGTGCTGCCATTTTGTTCTCCTAGCTTAAGCGGCCGTGAAGGTGATTTGACCCGAACTTTCCATGGTAACGGTGAACACTTCGGCGCCATCGTGGCTACCGGACCGTTCATAGGACGTCACAATGAACGCGCCTTCGAACGAATCGCCCGAATCACCACCGGAAAAGATTTGGAAGTTAGTAATCGTCGAACCGAAGGCTGATTGTCGCAGGGCCTCTTCGGCGGCGGTATCGGCGAAAATGCCATCGCCCGAGAATGTGACCGATTGAACGTTGCGGCCGCTCAGCATTTCGCGAAATCCGTTGCTGCCGATGTTGGTGACGTCCACTGGGCTATTGTTTAGCGACATGCGGGTGGTGCGCAGCGTGTAGGGCGTCAAAAGTCTTTGTGAATCGGGATTTGACGGGATTTGCGGGGATTTGCCGGG
>JAAXGF010000262.1 GCA_012267605.1 Alphaproteobacteria bacterium
GCCGACGAGTAAGCCGCTTCATGGCTGGCTTAACGTGGACAAACCCCGCGGAATCAGCTCGGCGCGCGTTGTGGCTCGGGTACGGCAGCTCGCGGGCGGGGTTAAAGTTGGTCACGCGGGCACCCTGGATCCTCTGGCGACCGGCGTACTGCCACTGGCGTTGGGCGAGGCGACGAAAACCAGCGCCTATGTTGTGGGCCGGTCCAAGACGTACCGCTTCACCGTGGCCTGGGGCGAGGAAAGGGACACCGACGATGCTTCAGGTCAAATCGTGGCGACCAGCGCGGAGCGTCCCAGTCACAACGAAATCTGCAGCGCCTTGGATGCGTTCACCGGCCATATCGATCAGATTCCACCAAATTTCGCCGCCGTAAAAGTGTCGGGGAAGCGGGCCTACGCGCTCGCGCGCCGCGGTGAACAAGTTTCAATTTCGCCACGCAAGATATTGGTCGAGCAATTTTCATTGATCGATGTACCGGATTCGAATACAGCAGCGTTCGAAGTTCGCTGCGGCAAAGGCACCTACGTTCGCGCCTTGGCGCGTGATCTTGCCCGGCATCTCGGTACCCTCGGTCACGTCTCCAGCTTACGGCGAACAGCAGTCGGCCAATTTCGCGAGACCGACGCGATTTCGCTAGATAAAATTGTGTCTCTCATGCATATTTCGGAGCTGGACTACCATTTGCGTGGTGTTGCGACCGTGCTGGCCGACATCCCGGCACTGGCCGTAACCGATTCCCAGGCGCGCTGGCTGCGTTGTGGTCAAACCATCACATGTGGCGAAGCCATTGCAACGATTCGCGAAGGATGCGGAATCGTTCGAGTTATGGCTGGCGACGGCCCGGTGGCTTTGGCGCAAATTGCCGAAGGCATTGTCCGACCGGTGCGTGTTTTTAATTTTTCTTGAGGGAGATTGCGATGTCGATTTCCGCGGAGCGGAAGGCCGCACTGATCAAAGATTATGCCGTATCCGATGGAGACACCGGTTCGCCGGAGGTCCAGATTGCGATTTTGACTGAGAGAATCATCAACCTCACAGAGCATTTTAAGGCCCATAAAAAAGACCAGCATTCACGCCGCGGACTGCTGATGGTGGTCAGCCAAAGGCGCCGATTGCTCGACTATCTCAAGCGTAATAATCGAGAACGCTACGCCAGTTTGATCCAACGGCTGGGCCTCAGAAAATGACACATTCGGCGGGTCTGTCTCGAAACCCCCGGGGAAATTCCCGCGACAATCATGGGTGGCGGGAGACCGCCGCCGCGCGTACCGCCAGGGGGCGGTGCGTGGAAGGTAGGAAGGAATAGCAATGTTTAATGTCACGAAGAAAGAAATGATTTGGGGCGGTCGCAAACTCGTTTTGGAAACCGGACGAATTGCCCGCCAAGCCGATGGCGCCGTTTTGGCGACCTATGGCGAAACCACGGTGCTCTGCACGGCCGTGGCGGAAAAGTCAGAACGACCGGGGGTCGATTTTTTCCCTCTCACGGTGAATTATCAAGAAAAGGCCTTCGCCGCCGGTAAGATTCCAGGCGGTTTTTTCAAACGCGAAGGCCGGCCAAGCGAAAAGGAAACCTTGGTTTCGCGTCTCATCGATAGGCCGCTGCGACCGTTATTTGCCGATGGATTTCGCAATGAAACCCAGGTGGTTTGCACCGTCTTGTCGCACGATCTGGAAAACGATCCGGATATCGTTGCCTTGATTGGCGCTTCAGCCGCCCTGACCATCTCCGGCGTCCCTTTTCTCGGCCCGATCGCCGGCGCGCGTGTCGGGTACGTTGATGGCAATTACGTTTTGAACCCGGCGGTTCGGAGTTTACCAGGGCGCGAGGTCGAGGCGAACGCCCTCGACCTCGTTGGCGCCGGCACCAGCCAGGCGGTTCTTATGGTCGAGTCCGAAGCCGCCGAACTGTCGGAAGACGTCATGATCGGCGCCGTGATGTACGGCCACGAACAGTTCCAGCCGGTCATCGACCTGATCATTGCCCTAGCTGAGGATTCCGCCAAAGAGCCCTGGGTGCTACCCGAAAAGGTGAATACAAACGATATTCGTTCACGGGTCGTAGAACTCGCGGAATCCCGGCTCAGAGAGGCCTACAAGGAGACAGTGAAGCAGGCCCGGGTGGATAATCTTGCGGTGATTCGGTCCGAAGTTAGGGAATCCTTGTTGGAGGAGGATTTTGATCCCGTCGCCATCGGCGACCAGCTAAAAAAGCTTGAAAAATCAATCGTCCGCGGTGGCCTATTGCGCGACGGGCAACGCATCGACGGGAGGAAAGTCGATGCGGTGCGGCCGATATCGGTGGAAGTCGGCGTATTGCCCCGTTCCCACGGTTCAACGTTGTTTACTCGCGGGGAAACCCAGGCGCTGGCAGTCACTACCCTCGGCACCGGTGAGGATGAGCAAATTATGGACGTGCTTACGGGCGAATACCGTGAGCATTTTATGCTGCACTACAATTTCCCGTCCTATTCCGTGGGGGAAGCCAGTTTCATGCGTCCTCCGGGGCGGCGGGAAATCGGCCACGGTAAACTTGCATGGCGCGCTGTACACGCCATGCTGCCCGACAAGACTACATTTCCCTATACGATACGTGTGGTATCGGAAATCACCGAATCCAATGGCTCATCGTCGATGGCATCCGTTTGCGGTGCCTCGCTTTCGATGATGGACGCGGGCGTACCAATTCCCCGTCCCGTAGCTGGAATCGCCATGGGTTTGATCAAGGAAGGCGATGAATTCGTTGTCTTGTCCGACATTCTCGGCGACGAGGATCATCTGGGCGACATGGATTTCAAGGTGGCCGGCACCGAGGCGGGCGTCACCGCCCTGCAGATGGATATCAAGATCACCGGCATCACCGAGGAAATCATGCGGGCCGCCATGACCCAGGCCCGGGATGGCCGCTTGCACATCCTGGGTGAGATGGCCAAGGCACTCTCTACGGCGCGAGAAGGGATCAGCGAACACGCACCTAGCATCACGACGATCACAATTCCACAGGACAAGATTCGTGAGGTTATCGGATCCGGCGGCAAGGTCATCAGGGAAATATGCGAAACGACCGGCACGAAAATCGATATCGAGGACGACGGCACGATTCGCGTTGCGGCCACCCAAGGCGCCTCAGGTGAGGCCGCCATCGAACGGATAAAGAATATCGTCGCCGAACCCGAGGTTGGGCTCATATATTCGGGTAAGGTCGTCAAAGTCGTAGATTTCGGCGCCTTCGTGAATTTCATCGGCAACCGGGACGGCCTCGTCCATATCAGTGAGTTAGCACCCCATCGCGTGAAGAACGTCGGTGACGTTGTTAATGAGGGCGATAGCGTCAAGGTCAAAGTGTTAGCCATCGATGACCGGGGCAAGGTTCGGTTGAGCATGAAATCCGTGGACCAGGAAACAGGCGAGGAGATCGCGTTCAAGCGAAAACCGGGGCACGGGGACGGAACCCAGGTCGGCTGAGGGTCAATCAGGACGCCCCTTGCGCCGTTCCATGAGACTACCGCGGGTCGTGGGACATCGTGGCGCGCTGGACTTGGCCCCGGAGAACACAATTGCGGGGATACGTCGTGCCGCGGCGCTTGGGGTTACCGGCGTTGAATTCGACGTCAAACTGACGGCGGACGGTCAGTGCATCGTATTTCACGACGATCGTCTGGAGCGTACAACAGACGGTAGCGGTGCCGTCGCTAACACGCCCTTTGAAACAATCGCGGCCCTCGACGCCGGTGCTTGGTTCGCGCCTGAATTTGTTGGCGAGAGGGTTCCCCGCCTTGAGGAAGTTATCGCGGAACTCTTCGCCCTGGATCTCTATCCCGACATCGAAATCAAGCCTTGCCCCGGACGAGAAATCGAAACCGCAAGAGCAGCCCTAACAACGATAAAGTCCCATTGGCCGAGCGGTCGCGACGGACCCTTGTTGACCAGTTTTGCGCTTCCGTGTCTCGAGGTTGCGAGGGATTTGGCGCCGGCTTGGCCGCGAGGTCTGATCTGCCTTAAACCGCCGGAGGACTGGCCCATCAAAGTGTCATCGGTGGACGCAACCGTGCTTGTGTGTCATGAGAACGGATTGCTCCAAAACGACGTCGAAGCCTTTCGAAAGCAAGGAATCGGTGTTGTAACTTATCCGATCAACGATGGCGCTTACGCTGCTCGACTCTTGGATTGGGGCGTATCATCACTAATCAGCAACTCGCCAGATCGGCTGCTCGCCGCGACGTCGTCGGTGCGCCCATGATCGGCCGCGCCTGTCATTCACATTTTTGTTCATCTCACCTTAGGGCTGACAATGGCAGGTCAGCCGAGATAACATGCGTTGCGGGGATGTCATTCGGTAGCACTAGAAAACGCGCTGGAAATCGGTGCGATCGTCGTATGACGTGTGTGATACAATCGCCATGAATCACGCGGGAGCTTCTTTTTGAAATCTGTTGAACCGCTGGTCATATCGAATCGCGAAGTGCTTCCGCTGGTGGAGGGCGGCAAGGGCATTTCCATTTCCAACGGCGAAAGTTCCGGTGCATGGGCGGCGGCTGGCGGCGTCGCCACGTTTTCCGGGGTGAATGCCGATTCGCGGGATGCCGACGGCAACACTGTTCCGCAACTATACCGCGGTCGGACAAGACGCGAACGCCACGAGGAACTCGTCAACTACGCCATTGAAGGCGCTTTGACCCAGGCGCGGATCACCCATGAAATCGCCGGTGGCGAAGGGCGAATTCACATTAACATTCTATGGGAAATGGCTGCTGCCGAGCGAATTCTCTACGCTGTTCTCGACCGCGCCAAGGGTATTGTCCACGGCGTGACTTGCGGTGCCGGCATGCCGTACCGAATTGCCGAAATATGTGCGCGCTACAGGGTATACTACTATCCAATTGTCTCGTCGGCCCGAGCGTTTCGCGCGTTGTGGAAAAGAGCTTACCATCGATTTTCCGAATGGCTCGGTGGCGTCGTTTACGAGGACCCCTGGTTGGCTGGCGGACATAACGGGCTTAGCAATAGCGAAAACCCGCAAAAACCTGAACCGGCGTATCCACGGATGCGCGCCCTCCGCGCAACGATGTCAGGTTTCGGTCTGGAAAATACGCCAATATTTATGGCCGGCGGTGTTTGGTGTCTGCGCGAGTGGGAAGATTACATCGACAATCCCGAGATCGGGCCCATCGCCTTCCAATTCGGTACCCGGCCTTTGCTGACCAAAGAAAGTCCGATCTCCGACGAATGGAAGCAAAAGCTCTTGACCCTGAATGACGGAGACGTATTGCTCAATCGATTCAGTCCAACAGGCTTCTATTCGTCCGCCGTCAACAACGATTTTCTGGGCGAATTGGCCGCCCGGCACAATCGTCAAGTGGCCTATACGACCGAACCCATCGGCGAGCATAGCGTGTCGTTTCCCGTCGGCGCCCGGCGGCGTACCGTTTACCTCACCGAATCCGATTGCGCACGTGCCAAGGCGTGGGAGGATCAGGGCTTCACGGAGGCCTTGCGTACGCCCGATTCAACCCTCGTCTTCGTGTCACCCGAGAAAGCTAATCAGATCCGTACCGATCAAATCGAGTGCATGGGATGTCTAAGCCAGTGCCGGTTTAGCAATTGGGCGTGTAACCCCGCCGGTACCAATGGAAAAAAGGCGGACCCCCGAAGTTACTGCATTCAGAAAACTCTGCAGAAAATCAGCCACAGTAACGATGTCGACAACCAGCTAATGTTCGCCGGCCACAACGCCTTTCGTTTCCGATCGGATCCGTTTTACGGCAACGGTTTCATCCCCACGGTACAGGAGCTTCTCGATCGGTTGCTCACCGGTGACTAGATGTCGTTCAGAACAGATTGCGGACGGAAAATTTGGTTTCCTCCAGGATATCCGAGAATTTTGTTTACATTCCCGAAAATGACACCCATATGGTCACCATGAGCGGGGCGAGAACCTATACCGCGGTGCTGGAGCGGCTCCGCCGCGTTGGTTTGCGACCGACACGGCAGCGGTTAGCGCTCGCGAAGTTGCTGTTTTCCGGCGAAGATCGCCACGTCACCGCAGAAGCACTGCATAAGGAGGCATTGGCGAACCAAATTTGTGTTTCTTTGGCGACCGTCTACAACACCCTTCATCAATTTACCGATGCCGGAATTCTACGCGAAGTCGTGGTAGACGCAGCACGTTCGTACTTCGACACCAATACCCGACATCATCACCACTTCTACCGCGAAGACGATCAAAAACTAGTTGATATTCCAGATGACCATGTGGTGTTGAAAAAATTGCCCTCCCCGCCTGCCGGAACATCCATCAGCCAAGTCGACATCGTCGTCCGCATCCACCCAACTTCCACATAAGAAACTGTTTTGCGGACATTCCCTCTCACTTCGTTTTAGGGTGGGTGCTGGAGAAATGAGCGATGACCGGCGTGACGTGAATATGTCAGATTTACGCGCCATTGCCGCTTTCTGGGGACTGAATGTCTCGAACCGCGTTGCCATCATTCCGTACAGATAGAAAAGACTTGAACCCGCCTGATCAACGCGCTTCGAACTCGGCTTTTGCCTCGTCGACCTGCTTGGTGAGATCCTGAATCATGTTGGTAATCTTGTTCGTCGTTACTGGCGTTAAGCGGGGTTCATTCAAGAATGTCACGCCCATCGCCACGACCGAGAGGCCAATTCCGATACAACCCAAAATGCCGTCTAACTCAAGCTTCATACCATACCTCCCTAACCCAATTGCTATTTCCCAACCCCGACAGCCTTGATCGCAAAACTCCGCGATCGAAAAATCCATTATAGCGGCTTTTTCTTCCCGGTCGAATAGCTCTTTGGATGCAACGCCAAAGTTGCTCGCATCGCGCCAGGTCAAATTTGAAAATTCCGGGAATCGATTGCCAGCAGTGATTTGACTTGGCCTCGAACGTCGCTCATATAATGCTCATGGATGCGGCCTTAGGGTCAAATCCAGGAGTGGTGATCCGGGTATCACCGGTTGATGGAGAGGAGACACCAATGCCGTCCTTAGCGGGATCAAAAACCGAAAAGAATTTGAAAGATGCGTTTGCCGGCGAATCCCAGGCCAATCGCCGCTACCTCTATTTCGCACAAAAAGCCGATGTCGAGGGTTACAACGACGTCGCCGCCGTATTTCGCTCGACGGCCGAGGGCGAAACTGGCCATGCCCACGGCCATTTGGAGTACCTTGCGGAGGTGGGCGATCCAGCGACGGGGGAACCCATTGGCACCACGAGCAAGAATCTGAAAGCGGCCATTGCCGGTGAAACCTACGAGTACACGGACATGTACCCAGGCATGGCCCGCAGCGCGCGGGAAGAGGGATTCGAAGAAATCGCCGAGTGGTTCGAAACCTTGGCCAAAGCCGAGAAGTCTCACGCGGGCCGATTCCAGAAGGCATTAAACACGCTCGACGAGTAGCCCGTCGGTCGCTCCTGTTCACGGGCGAGAAGTTGGCATGAGCGAAGGCGGTCTTGGGGCACCGACGCGCCACGCTTTAGCGTGGCAAACCGACGGTTTCCGCGATCCGGCGAAGCTCGATGCGGAAATGCGCCGAGTCTTCGACATCTGTCACGGCTGTCGGCGCTGTTTTAACCTGTGTGACAGCTTCCCGAGGCTGTTCGATCTTATTGACGATTCACCAACCGGCGAACTCGATTCCGTTGAAAGTGGGGCTTTTGCGCCGGTGGTCGATGCCTGCACCCTTTGCGATATGTGCTTTATGACCAAGTGCCCCTATGTGCCGCCGCATGAATTCGACTTGGATTTTCCCCATTTGATGCTGCGCGCACGTGCCATTGGCTTTTCCCGTGGAAAGGTGGGCTGGATCGACCGGGCGATGGCGAACACCGACCGCAACGGAAAATGGGCGCGCCACTTCGCCCCCCTGGTCAACTGGGCGACGGCCCGGCGAAACAACGCAATGCGGCGGCTGATGGAAAAAGTGGCCGACATCCACCGCGAGGCCGAGCTGCCCCGCTTTCACCGCAAGACCTTCACGGGTCAGGCGCCAGTGGACGCGAGCCAGGATACCCCCACCCTCGACCGCAAAGTGGTTTTGTTCGTCACCTGTTTTGTCAATTACAACAATCCGTGTATTGGCGAGGCGGCCGCGGCCGCGCTCACCCACAACGGCGTCGAGACCGCGGTGATGTACCCCGAGTGCTGCGGCATGCCCCAACTCGAACATGGCGATGTCGAGGCGGTCGCCGGCAAAGCACGCAAGGTCGCAGCCATGTTTGCGCCTTGGATTGACAAAGGATACAAGGTGATCGCCCCAGTGCCGAGCTGTGGTTTAATGCTCAAATCAGAGTGGCCGCGTATTCTACCCGATGACGAAGCCGTGACCCGGCTAGCAGACGCCACACGGGACATTTGCGAATACCTGGTCGACATCGCACGAAACGAAGGATTATCTGGGGTGCTGAAACCTCTGCCCGGCGGCATTACCCTGCACTTGGCGTGTCATGCTCGGGCGCAAAATATCGGTGCCAAGGCGGCGGAATTACTCCGTTTCATCCCCGAAACGCCCATCGAGGTGATCGAACGCTGCTCTGGCCACGGTGGTTCCTGGGGCGTCAAAAAGGAGAACTTCGAAGTAGCGCTGAAGGTCGGCCGACCTGTGGCGCGTAAAGCGGCTGAAGCCCGTATGGCCCACGTCGCCTCAGAGTGCCCCCTGGCCGGTGCCCACATCGCTCAAGGCATGGGCCGGCTCAACGACCCCAGCGAGGAACCGGTGGAAACATGGCATCCGATTGAACTTTTTGCCCGCGCCTGTGGCGTGATGGACTGATCACCACAATGCCCGGAAGGCACGAAATCACGCGCGCAGATATTTTACCGCCGGCGCAGTACGCAGCGGAACGACAGGCCCGCAGGGGCACGCTCATCGCGCTAAAACGGCATCGTCGTATCGAGGTCGGTCCCCACGCAATTCTCTTGTTCGAAAACTACGACACCATGTGGTCGCAGATTCACGAAATGTTGTTTATCGAACAAGGTGGCGACGCTCAAATTGATGACGAACTGGCAGCCTACAATCCCTTGATTCCCAAGGGCCGAGAGCTGGTCGCGACAATGATGCTGGAAATCGACGACCCGGGACGGCGCGCCCGGGTGCTCGCGCGATTGGGAGGCATCGAGACCATGATTAGCCTCGAGTTCGCCGACGATACTGTGTTTGGCCAACCGACCGACGATGGCGTTGCGCGAAGCACATCCGAGGGCCGTACGTCATCGGTACATTTTCTCCATTTCGCATTTTCCCCTGGACAAATTGAGAAATTTCGCCAACCCGGAACGCAGATAATTGCCGCTATAAGGCACCCGGATTACGAGCATCTCGCGGTTATGCCGGAGGCCACACGTGCCGCTTTGGCACGCGATTTCGACTAGTCTGGAACCAATCCGTGACTGAGTTGGCGGTATACGTCCACTGGCCGTTCTGCCTTGCGAAGTGCCCCTATTGCGGTTTCAACAGCCACGTTCGGAGCCAAATTGATGAGGACGGGTGGTGCCGGGCGTTGATTGACGAAATCGATTTTTTCGCGCGGCAAACTCCCGGCCGCACCGTGACAAGCGTGTTCTTCGGCGGTGGAACACCTTCGTTGATGGCACCGGCCTCAGTTGCGGCGGTGATCGACCGCATCGCTACCGTGTGGTCGCTTGGCGACAAAGCCGAAATTAGTTTGGAGGCCAACCCTACCTCGGTCGAGCGACGCCATTTCGAAGGTTACCGGAAGAGTGGCGTCAACCGCGTTTCCCTAGGAGTTCAAGCGCTCAACGAGAACGACCTGAAACGGCTTGGACGCAGCCATGACGTGGCCGAGGCCTGCGCTGCCGTGGCCGCTGCCCAGGCCGTGTTCCCACGTGGTTCGTTCGATTTGATCTACGCACGCCCCGGGCAAACCCATACTGAGTGGCGCCAGGAACTGAAACAGGCCGTTGCCATGGCGGACGGTCATTTGTCAGCTTACCAGCTAACATTGGAAAAGGGGACGCCATTCTTCAGCGCGGCAAAGGCCGGCACGCTCGTCCTACCGGGCGAGGACAGCCAAGCAGCACTGTTCGAAACCACCCAGGAAGTTCTCGACGAGGCCGGGCTACGTGCCTACGAGGTGTCCAACCATGCACGCCCCGGCGAAGCCTGCCGCCATAATCTCACCTACTGGCGGAGTGGCGATTACATCGGCATCGGGCCAGGAGCCCACGGGCGCCTCACAAGCAGCAACGGCATTCGTGCCCTGTGCCAAATTCGGGCACCGGAAAAGTGGCGTGCCGCCGTCGAGACAAATGGAAACGGCATCGATGAGGACTACGTTCTCGACTTCTCGGTGCGGGCACGAGAAGTGCTAATGATGGGGTTGCGCTTGACCGAGGGTGTCTCAGCGGTCCGTTTTGCCGCGCTGACCGGATACCCGCTGAATTCCGCCCTTGCGCCAGACCGAACCACGGCTCTCGCCAAATACGGCCTAATCGCCTGGAATAGCGACGGACTTCGGGTAACGGGCAAGGGCCGCCCGCTACTCAACGCGATCTTGGCAGAAATACTGATTTAGGGTTCGGAAACCGTCTGGTTTCCGGCCGGCAAAGGCTCGGCACAACAATACCAGGGTTCGCTGAGCCGAGGTATCGATGCGCGGGGCGTATCGGGAAGGGGTGGTGCCGAACATGCGTCAATTTCGTGGACCAACCGCCAAATGGTGCCAAACACCTGGCGCCTCGGCTGCCGTGATCCGCGTTGGACAACACCCTGGACCAAGCCTTGCAGCCGATCGACGCGCGAATCCGGATGACGCCACCGGTGGCTTAAGCCGGCGTCGTCGAAACCCTCAAGGCAGCCGCGAACGTCAGCATTTGTCAACAAACGTGACCCTTTGGGAAGCAGCAGACGTATGGCCAGCTGCACCGGCCCCACGCTTTCGATGAGGCCAAGATCTGCCAATGCCGCCAAAAGCACCCGATAGGACGGTAAGGTGGTCCAGGCGTGAATGGCAAGAAGGTTGGGGCCAGGTTAAGACCCACTTCACGAGACAACGCAACCAGGCGAAAAAAATCTTCGCGAGTATGGCCCTTTTGGAGATGCATTAGGACCGTGTCGTCCAGGGATTCGACCGCAGTCGTGACGAACAGGCAGCCGGTTCGGACGAGAGTGCCGAGATGCTCTGCGTGTCGCAATAAGTGCTCAACCTTGATGGTCACGTCGTAGGTAATGCCCGGATACGCGGCGTGGAACTCCTCCACCAGACACAATCCGTGGCCGACGCCGTTGAAAAAATCAGGATCGCCAAAGGTGATGTGCTCGGCACCCGCAGCCACCTGCTGGCGAATGTCAGCCATCACGACATCGCGCTGTACGACACGGAAATTGCCGTCGTAAACCGGCACAACAGGGCAGTGGCGGCACGTATGTTTGCACCCGCGGCTGGCCTCGGTATAGCCGGCCAAACGTTGCTGCCCCTCGGTGTCGGTAAGATGGGCGTATTCGGCATGGCCAGGGAGTCCGTCGCGGTTGGGAACGCGGAAACGTTGCTTAGCCAAAGAGATCACCGGCTCGTCTTGATTTTTGGATGCGCCGCCTTTGCGCAGCCGCCGGTACAAGGAAAGCAAGCCGTTTTCGAACTCGCCGCCGAGGATGGTTTGACCGCCAATCGCGCGCAGAAATTGTTCATTCATCGGCGCGTAAAGACCGAAAAAACAAAGATGCGCGTCCGCTGCTGCACGACGGATTTCGGCCAAGGCGTCGGTCGCGAGCCGGGTGGCCGTGTGCATGGGCAGGTGCACAGCGAGCAAGTCCGTACCGGCCAGCATTTGAGCATCAATTGGTTGAACGGCAAGGTCGAGGCAGTAAACTTCCGCACCGGCTTCCCGCAGCCAAGCCGCGGGCGACGCCAAACCAAACGGCTGATGCCCGAGATCGTAAGTGGAAATTAGGGTAACCTTGAGAGCAGACATCACGCCTAGCCAAAACGGTCTTCTTCCTTCCCCCTTAAGGGAAAGGACCACAGCGGGGTAGATACCAGCGCGTACCGCGAGGGACTCAAACGCTCTCGTCGACTAACATCGCCGCTTCGCGTCGGTGAGTTCCCCCTCTCCCAGGCCCCCCCAAGAGGAGAGGGTATTTCCGGTCATTCATATCACGCTCCGAGTCGATCACCCAAAAGGACTCGCCGCGCCACCCTTGCTCGGCTGGAAATAGGGATTCTCGCCTTCCGCGTGGTCGGTACTGTCGAGCACCTGGTTAATGGACGGCACGGCTTCCTTGATAGCCGTCTCCACACCTTGCTTAAGGGTGACGCTGGCCATTCCGCACCCCTGGCAACCGCCTTCCATACGGATGTAGGCGATGTCGTCCTTAACATCGATCAACGCGATGTGCCCACCGTGCATGGCTACAGACGGATTTATTTGTTGATCAAGCAACTCCTGGATCGCACGTGCCTCGGCAGTGTTCAACCCCGGTTTGGGACAGGCGTCAAGGTGGTCGCGCACAGCAGTGACCTCGGGCACGTAATGGCGCAACATATTCTCGATCGGTCCCTTGAGGGACAACGCCGCCCCGGACATGCGCATATAGACGACGCCGGCCTTATAGCTTTCAAAACTGACCTCGCCACCAGCCTGGGCCACCGCGGGCACCACGCGGGTTTCGATCAACTCGGTGATTTCATTGATGATTTCCAGCGTATTGGAATCGACCTCTTCGCTGTCGTCACCATGGGCGTCATCGTTTCCCGTGCCGGAATTGAGAACGGGCTGGTCTGTCATGTAATGGACCATAATGGCGCTTAGAATGGCGGGCTTTACGGCTTGCCAATCGGCCGACTCTGCTTTGGTCACAACAATCCGATCGGCAAGCAGCACTACCCTGGCGACCGCCGGATCGGCGGCGAATATCTCGGCCGCGAGGGGCGACCGCTCCGCCGCTTCCGCCGTGCCAAAATCCGCTTGCCCGGAAGGGAGAACCTCGCGCCCCGGCAGAAAAGCCATAACGCCGGCGTCGTTGGTTGCTTCGGTCTGAATAAACATTTACTCGCGGCCTCCTGGCCTCAAAGTACAAACCGTCCCCCCAAAAAGGAGAAAGGTATGACGTGCCACTGGAATAATTTCACTTACTTGTTAAATGGCGCCAAAGGCAGACTGGGTCAACGGAGAAGCGAATTTTCCGTCATTTTACGGAAGCTGCTGTTTCTTGCGGCGAACATCGGCCAGCTGTTCCCGGGTCAACGACAGTCCGATATAAATCTTGTAGTCGACCCCGGTTTCGCCGGACTTGAGAAAAATTCGTTGGCTCAGTTTTTCGCGCACGCCGATGCGCACGGCGTTGGTTTCAAAGGGGATACGGGCAATGAATTCCTCCTTTCCCAGGATCCGGTCCTCTGCGTCGGCCACGACGACGAAATAGGGAAATGATGTCTCCGAGTCCCTGGACGCTGGGCCGCGCTCGACGATGATCGACATGTCCAGCTCATTGTCGATCCAGCCGTCGCTATCGTACTCGCAAATACTGCCGAACGGACCGATCGCCACGTGGTAGAGCACGTCCGTGAGATCACGGCCCGGGCCCTCCCGGTACAGCGTGACTTCGCTAGCATCCACAACTCGGATAACCAGCGGACAAGGACCAGGATCTTCCGTAGCGCATGCGGCAAGCAACGAACAGGCGATCGCCGCGACAGCCAATGACCGGTGCACCGCGCAATCGCGTTTATCGGCGCGTCCGGTATTGACCGTTCCGACCCACCGGTGCCAATGTTTTTTGAAAAT
Organism: Alphaproteobacteria bacterium; assembly: GCA_012267605.1. Classification (GTDB taxonomy): domain Bacteria; phylum Pseudomonadota; class Alphaproteobacteria; order JAAXGF01; family JAAXGF01; genus JAAXGF01. The sequence goes on from JAAXGF010000262.1 coordinate 13,772, forward strand.
ACAGCTAGAGATGGTTGTGGCTACCGTCGCACAGCGGGCTGTTTCCAGTATGTTTGCAACCACAAAAATACACCGTCTTCGCCCGCTGTGACTCGAAGGCCAGGGGTTCAAGCTTCGTGACCTTATGGGAACCGTCGCAAAACGGCTGGTTACCGCTGCGCCCGCAAGCACACCAGTAATATACCTTCCCGGCCTCGACCTCCACGGCATAAGGCTCCTTCTGAGCGACAATGGCTTCACTCACTGTGGCATCCTTCCCTTGAGCTGCGTTCGAACAATAGTGCGCCCCATCTTTGGCTAGCATTTGGCCCGGCGGCAAAAAACGCCTGCGACGCATTTACGTAGACCCGAACTCTAGTCGCGGCGAACGCCGCCGGCAAGCACCTGCCCGGCGGGCGAAGCCGAATGGGGAAAATTGGCAATATACGGCCGGTTGATCTTACCCAAGCCTGTGAACCGATTGTCATGGCCTCGCATTGCGCCGTAGAATGACCAAGTACTTAGAACGTTTTTTACCGTAGGACGCGTGTTCCTCCGCACGGAAGTATCGCGTTTTTTTCCATTAGTGAAACGCGCCGATGACAGCCAAGTACCGCATCGGAATACTCGAAGATGACGAACTTGTCCGCGACGCCATCGCACGCCTGCTCGCGCTTTGGGGCCACGATGTTATCGCCGCCCCATCGTCTAAGGCAAGGATTTGTTGTCGCAAGTGGAATCGGGCCCGCTCCACCTGATCATTGCCGACTATCGGCTTGGCGGTCGGGAAAACGGCATAGGTGCAATCGGGAATGTTGTTGAGGCTCTCGGGAAAACAATTCCCGCAATCGTCATCACCGGTGATACAACCAGTACCGTACGCAGCGAAATAGAGGCTGCTGGGCACGAAGTCCTTCACAAACCCGCTGTCGCAAGCGAGATGCGGGTGTTGCCGGACCGGTTGCTCGAAGCTCGTTAAACACGTCCCCGGGCCAAGTCTTTTCGATTGACCCAGCCTGCTCAAAAAAATCAATCTGCTCGAGATTTTTCAGTCTGCCAAAACCCCGTTTCCTCGGAGAGTGCAGGATGGCCTCGAGTTCAGGCTCGGCCCACATAGTCGTCACGTCGACCAAATGGTGTGCCACCGGATCAGATTGTTGCGAAATCGATGGAAGGCTACATCAGGCGGACGCTGTCAGGCCGTAACAGCGAAGGATTTCCACGCGAATTCGCACCGAGTCCGCGTATGCGGTGGAAATTTTGTGACGCGGCTCCAGAAGAACCAAGAAGGAGTGTGACCATGTCATTCCACCATCATCTGTCAGAAACCATTCAAATGCTTGCCGTCGCGCGACTTCAAAGGTCGGCACCAGCCCGGCACTGCGACAACCTATACCTGTTCATTGGTCTCATCGTGATAACCCTCGTCGTCGCCCCATACCCCGTCTGGGCACAAAGCGCGGCCAGCAACGAACCAATTCCACCGGGCGTACAAGAGGTTCTCGAGACCCTTAAGAAGAGTTCGGAAACCATCGGCAGCGGTTTATCGGAACAGCTAAAAAAAACCGCCCCGATCATTCTGGAGGGCGTCAGAGGCACGCAAAACTGGACCATGGAACAGGTGCAAAAATTGTTGGACAACCTTTCGTATTATAAACCTGTCCTCAAGCGCGCGGGCTACGACATCACCGATTTCACCGTGGTCATCGGCGTATGGTCAGGCCTTGAGTTAAACCTCGAGGAGAGGCACCGTGTACCATTAGTGATCCGCGAAAAAATTCTGAAAAAGCACCAAGACGATCTTTTGCTCGCCTCGCTTTTGCGATCACTCTACGAAGTAAGCAAGATTCGTGTGGAGGGCTACCACCCGACAACGACAATGTTGTTCCTCAGCTACGCACCCCATACGAGCGTCACCTTCGTGCCAAATTGACCCCACCCCACCCAGATCGTAGTACGAACGTATGGTCTGGTGACAGGTATCACATACAAAACTCCGGCTTATAGTTATCAACGCCTAGCTTAACTCACGGATTTGCAGAGGGGAAAAATGACTGTGCCAAACTCGATCGGCGTTGACGACGGGCCCCTGCCCACCTATTTCGATGCCTCGGATGTCGCCAAGATTATTGGTGTATCGAAAAGGAGAATGAACAGATTGTTCTGCAACGGAACCCTGCCAGGGCACAGAAAGGGTTCATCTTGGCGGACAAACTCGCAAGCGCTGAATGCGTTTCTTCTACACAACGCCAATTCGCCAAAACTTGAAATGCTACGAAAGCAGGTCCGCCTCGAACTAAAATTGGCCTGACTACAGCCACCTCGAATACGAACCCAGCGATACGCGCGTCTTGTCCCAGGGGACAGGCGCGCCACCCCTTTTTGCTTCCATCCCACTAAAAACCCGGTGCTCAGCTGGCGCTGACAGCCGGATTCAATCGACGCCAGTCACGAAGGGCCACGTCAACCAAATTTTTACGAATGCGAGTGAATATCAATTGCGAATTTGGCTATTTTTGGTATTTTGGGGAGAGAGGGAGGGCTCTCCAGTTGGCCTCTCGCCATACCCGTTAGGCCAACGGCGACCATTTCGTCGAGGAACAAGAAAATGTATCTGTGCCTTTGTCTCGCGCTTACGGAGCGGCAGGTTGAAGAAGCCGCGCGAAACGGCGTGCGCTCCTCGCGTGAGCTTTACCGTGTCTTGGACGCCAAACCGAGCTGCGGCAAATGCGTACCTTATGTCCAACAGACCTTGCGCCGTTCAGTGACCAACGAGACCGCTTCTATGCGGAAAGCCTCATCTGTCGGCTGAACAGCGGCACCGCGGCACACGCCGCCAGATTACGACGGAATATTCGGTGAAAAATGCCAGGTAACGCCATTGTCGGCGTACGAGAGGGCAGTCCAGGGGGGGCGTTAATTTCGCTCATCGTTTGCCGCCACGACATCCTCGATTGGCGTTGGCGTAATTCCCAGATCAGCAAGGCCGCGAGAGTTGGGGCGAACAACAAAGTCCCGCTCCGTAAACTCTTCCCTGCCAGGCTCCCACAGGGATCTCGGCAATGAGTGAAGCAGATCCGTGCGTGCCTATTCCACTTCCTCGGGCATCGTGGAGGCTGGGGGATCTTGACCAGATTCTGGTGAGGCCAGAGCGATGATGTCGTACATGGTCATCGCAGTCGGGCCACCCAACTCAAAAGTTAGACCCTTTGTTTCCGAAACCACTAAAATTCGGATGATTGAGCGGCTCACATCACCTACGTAAATCGGTTGGAAGAGCGGCTTTCCCTCGCGTACAAATGGCAGCACCGGGGTTTGTCGTGAGACATCGCGAAGACGTTGTAGGAATCCCCCGTCGACACCCAACACAAGACTACCCCGACTTCCGCAACTCGGCACGCGTTTCGGCTAATGTGACGATTTTCCGGCCCGGAAAGTGGCGGATTTCCGGGCTTTGCTTCTCCAGAACGGCGTGTAGTGCCGACCTACCCCCTTGATCTGGCTGGCAAAGCACCGGACGCTTTGCCCATGTTCGTGCGCTGCAAGAGACGCTTCAAAGACGGCAAGGAGCACCGCTACTGGAGCGTGGTGGAGAACGTCCGGGTCCGCGGCCGCCGGGTCGTTCAGCGCCACATTCTCTATCTCGGCGAGATCAACGACAGCCAGCGCGCTGCCTGG
>JAAXGF010000357.1 GCA_012267605.1 Alphaproteobacteria bacterium
AAAAGTCAAAATGATACACTACCTGATTGATGGCCGTTTTTACTTGCGCTTAAGGGGCGTGTATACTCGAAATACCCTCCTGCTAGAACGTTTCATCACTCACCCCTTCCACGACGGAGAATGATTTATGAAGCTTCAGGATTCCCGCCTGTTCCACCAACAATGTTACATCGATGGCACCTGGTGCAACGCCGAGGATGGTTCGACAGTAGCGGTGACCAACCCTGCAGATGGCAGTAAACTGGGAACAATTCCCAAGGCGGGCAAAGCGGAGACGCGGCGAGCGATCGCTGCAGCCGCGCGCGCGTTTAACGAGTGGCGGGCAAAGACAGCGGGTGAACGGGCGAAAATCCTTCGTCGATGGTTTGAGCTGTTAATGAAAAACCAGGAAGACCTTGCCGTTTTAATGACATGCGAACAGGGAAAGCCATTGGCCGAGGCGCGCGGTGAAATTGCCTACGCCGGCGCATTCATCGAATGGTATGCCGAAGAAGGAAAACGCACTTATGGCGACGTCATTCCACCACCAATGAATGACCGCCGAATCGTTGTGACCAAGGAACCCGTTGGTGTGGTCGCCGCCATTACACCATGGAATTTCCCGGCGGCGATGATCGCCCGCAAGGCTGGCCCCGCCTTGGCGGCGGGCTGTACCATGGTATGCAAACCGGCCACGGCAACCCCATACTCAGCGCTAGCTCTTGCCGAGTTGGCCGAAAGAGCGGGCATCCCCGCCGGTGTTTTTAACATTGTCACCGGTTCCTCAACCGCGATTGGTTCGGAATTGACCGACAATCCGACGGTGCGGAAGTTGACTTTTACCGGCTCCACGGAAATTGGAAAATTGCTGATGGAACGTTCCGCAAGAACCGTGAAAAAAGTATCTATGGAGCTAGGTGGTAACGCACCATTCATTGTTTTCGATGACGCCGATTTGGACGCCGCCGTAGTCGGAGCACTGGCCTCGAAGTACAGAAACAGTGGACAAACTTGTGTCTGTGCCAACCGTTTCCTGGTGCAGGACGGGGTCTACAACGATTTTGCCGAAAGGTTTTCCAGTGAAGTCCAGAAAATGGTTGTGGGCAACGGAATGGAGAGCTCGACGCAGCAGGGTCCATTGATCGACCTGAAGGCCGTAGAAAAAGTCGAAGAACACATCGGGGACGCCTTGGAGAAAGGCGGCCGTATATTGGTTGGCGGTAAGCGTCACGAACTCGGCGGAACCTTTTTTGAACCCACCGTCTTGGCAGACATAAACACGCAAATGGCGGTGGCTAGGGAAGAGACTTTTGGACCGCTTGCGCCACTTTTTAGGTTTCAGACTGAAGATGAGGCCATCCAACTCGCCAACGATACAGAATTTGGGCTTGCATCTTATTTCTACAGCCGGGACATGGGTCGCGTATGGCGCGTTTCCGAGCAGCTGGAGTACGGCATCGTCGGGGTAAACGTTGGTATCATCTCAACCGAAGTCGCACCCTTTGGCGGCGTCAAGGAATCAGGTGTTGGCCGGGAGGGATCTCACTACGGAATCGACGATTATCTCGAGGTCAAATACGTCTGTATGGGTGGCGTCACGAATTAGCCGATTCAACTGTCCAATCGTGCGCTATCGCCAATCGGGTAAACGTGGTGACGGCGCGAGAGTGCCGCCGCCCGGAAACCGTCGCGAGCTCGACATTGCGCGCAATATCTAGTTCCAGGACACTTCACGTTGGCAAACCAGGAAATAAAGGAAGGAATTCGGGCATGAAGGCACATCCCATACCTGCCAAGATCATACATTGAACCCAATCTTCTCGTTCGCTCCGATACCGAATATTGAGCTCAACGTTCCGTTCCGCCAACAAACCGTCAATATGATCCGCGAACTCGCAGTTGATACGCGAAAGATAAGATTCATCGGCCATCTCCTCGAGTCGAATCGAATTGAGGGTCTCAAATCGATGTCCGGGTGGAAATGCGATCACGAAACGCTCTCGAAAAAGAAAATGCGTATCGAATCGATTTGGGAGCGATACGGGTAGACCGATCAGCGCGACGTCAAGATCTCCGTTCATCATCTTCTCGATCAATTCCGCCGGCGTGGCCTCGTGCAAAGAGAGTTCAATACCGGGGTGGTCATGGGCAATTTTGGACAAAAGCCCTACCAGCCGGGCTGGGCCAATCGTACACATTATACCGAGGTTTACTGGCGCACGTTCAAGGGCGTGAAAATCCGCTGCCACATCCTTTGCGGCCTCGAGATCACGGAGTGAGCGTTCCAGGTGCGGTTTCATCAGCTGTCCCAAGTCGGTGAGATGCGTGCGGTTGCGCTCACGCCGAAACAATTGGCCCCGCAATTCGTCTTCGAGCTTCTTGATTGCGCGGGTCAACGCCGGTTGCGACACATTGCATTGCTCCGCCGCCCGGGTGAAATTCATGGTTTGGCAAACGGCCAAGAAGTATCGCACCTGGTGAATTTCCATCCAACACCCTCCAGTCGATAACCTGTGATTATCAAATTAGAAGCTAATCGATGTTTCTGAAAGTTGTCACTTTTCAGCAGCGTACTGGAATCGCACAAGGAAATTCAGAAGTTGAGACCTGACAATGGCGCCGAGAAAAAATTTTTCTAGCAGATTAACAGCCCAGGGTTTCGGTCCTGCGGTTCCCCGTCATATAGATATTGGGAATCAAAACTGGCCCTGAATCGCTGACAGATCTACCGAAGAGTTGACTTGCGCGTCGACTCCCCAGAGGCTGAACGAATTATGGCCGCATGACCTTCACCGCTTGAATCCAGTCACCAAAGGAGTCGCAGAGATTATGCCGAAATTCGACTATGACCTGTTTGTAATTGGCGCCGGTTCCGGCGGAGTGCGAGCGGCGCGGATTTCCGCAGGCCACGGCGCCAAGGTCGCCGTTGCGGAGGAGCGCTATCTCGGGGGCACCTGTGTAAACGTTGGCTGCGTGCCGAAAAAACTTCTGGTGTACGCCGCCCACTATGCCGAGGACTTTGAGGATGCATCGGGTTTCGGCTGGACCGTAGCGAAACCAGAGTTCGACTGGGGCAGCTTGATCGCCGCAAAGGACAAAGAAATCAAGCGTCTAAACGGCGTTTATAAAAAAATGCTCGATAACGCGGGAGTGGATGTGATCGAAGGTACTGCCCACCTTACGGGGACGAACCAAATATCGGTCGGGGAACGGACCTACTCGGCGAAATTCATCCTCATTGCCTGCGGCGGTTGGCCGACCGTCCCTGAATTTCCGGGTCATGATCTCGCAATTACCTCGAACGAAGCGTTCTTTTTGAATCAGCTGCCGGAATCCGTTATCGTTGTCGGCGGCGGTTACATCGCGGTCGAATTTGCAGGCATATTTCACGGTCTCGGGTCGCGCGTGAGCCAGATTTACCGCGGTCCCCTGTTCCTGCGCGGTTTTGACCAAGACGTTAGAAAAACTTTGGCCGAAGAAATGACCAACAAAGGGATCGATTTGAAGTTCAATCAGAATATTGAACGCATTGAACACCAGAACGGACGTCTTGAAGCACGGATGACGGACGGAACGTCGGCGAGTGCTGATACCATCATGTACGCAACTGGGCGCAGACCCAAAACGGGGAATTTGGGATTACAGAATATCGGCGTTCAAACACGTGAGAACGGTGCGATCGTCGTCGACGCTTATTCCCGATCAACGGTAAAAAACATCTATGCCGTCGGTGATTGTACGGACCGAATTAATTTAACTCCAGTCGCGATAAAGGAAGGGCACGCGGTCGCCGAGACCATATTCAACGACAATCCGACCCGCCCCGACCACATCGATGTGCCGTCGGCGGTTTTTAGCCAGCCGAGTATCGGCAGCGTGGGTTTGACCGAGGACCAGGCGCGCGAGAAGTTCGGTCCAGTCGACGTCTACAAATCTCGCTTTCGCCCTATGAAGCACACCCTGAGCGGACGCGCCGAAACAACGATGATGAAGCTCATCGTCGCGCCGCAATCGGAGCGGGTCATAGGCTGCCATATGGTCGGACCGGACGCAGCGGAAATCATACAGGGGATCGCCATTGCGATAAAATCGGGCGCGACCAAGAGCCAGTTCGATGCGACCATGGGAATTCATCCTTCAGCGGCGGAGGAGTTCGTTACCATGCGGATCAAGGAACCGGAGCCGGACGCTTGCGAGAGCGTGCCCGTGTAATGGCGTCAGTGGCGACCGTGGTTACCCCGACGAGGCTCCATCGATTGAGCTGGAATAATTCTGGTCACCGGCGTATAGGCATATCTTGACTTCGTATACTCGGATAGTCGGGCCCCTCTTTGGGGTTCGGGTAATTGTAGTATTTGGAGATAGCTTGTTGGAGGCGACAATACCAAGGCCCGGCGGAAATCAATGACGAAAACTTGGACGCCCGATAGTTGGCGTGGTTTACCGATTTTGCAGCAACCCGATTACACGGATCGGGATTGCCTCGCCGAGGTTGAAACGCGGTTGAAGCGGTCACCGCCACTTGTCTTCGCGGGAGAAGCGCGAAGTCTTCAGGCAAAATTGGCTGATGTTGCAGAGGGACGGGCATTCTTGCTTCAGGGGGGGGATTGCGCCGAGAGTTTTGCGGAATTTCATCCGGATAATATTCGCAACACCTTCCGAGTAATCCTGCAAATGGCGGTAGTTCTGACCTACGGCGCCAACCAGCCGGTGGTCAAGGTCGGCCGGTTGGCGGGCCAGTTTGCGAAACCAAGGTCGGCGGATACGGAGGTCAAGGACGGCAAAGAGCTGCCAAGTTATCGCGGCGATATGATCAACGGCATGGATTTTTCGTCGGAAGCCCGAGTTCCGGACCCTGGTCGCCTTATCCAGGCATATGCCCAGTCAGCAGCGACGCTAAATCTGCTCCGCGCCTTTGCTCAGGGTGGTTACGCCGATCTTCGTGAAGTTCACCGTTGGAACCTTGGTTTCGTTGATCGAAGCCCCCAGGGCGAACGCTATCGCGATCTCGCCAACCGGATTGGCGAGGCCCTCGATTTCATGGCCGCGTGCGGAATCACCGGAGAAACAGCGCCCCAGGTACGGGCAACTAGTTTTTACACCTCGCACGAGGCGCTTTTATTGGGATATGAGCAAGCCCTAACACGCATCGATTCGACAAGCGACGACTGGTACAATTGCTCGGCGCATATGCTTTGGGTAGGCGACCGTACTCGTCAACTCGATGGCGCCCACGTAGAGTTTTTAAGGGGGATTCAAAACCCAGTTGGTGTAAAACTCGGCCCAACCGTCGATGCAGATGAGTTGATCCGATTGATTGACCTACTCAACCCCAAAAATCGGGCGGGTCGCTTAACCGCCATTGTACGCATGGGCGCGGACAAGGTAGCAACGTTGCTCCCACCCTTAATCCGCGCGGTTCAACGCGAAGGTCGGCAGATCGTTTGGGCGTGCGACCCAATGCATGCCAACACCATAAAATCGTCAACCGGCTATAAGACTCGCCCCTTCGACCGTATTCTTCGGGAAGTCCGCCAGTTTTTCGATGTACATCGGTCCGAAGGTACATACGCGGGAGGCGTCCATTGCGAATTGACTGGCCAAGACGTTACCGAATGCACGGGCGGCGCACAGGTGATTTCAGAGCAGTCATTGGCCGCGCGTTATCACACCCACTGTGACCCGAGACTAAACGCATCACAATCCCTGGAACTTGCGTTTCTGATTGCCGAAGAGCTGAAAAAGGAACGACTCGAGGCGGCGCGCGTCGCCGCAGCCTCATAGTGATTTCGACCCGAGGCAAAAGAGTCGGATCAATTGGTCACATCACGTGGTTAGAACTGCCTCTTCCGCACGCGTGAATCGATTCCAGGACAACCTTAGCAATTTGGCTAGACCGGAAGCTGACGAAATCGCGGGCTACACCGACCAATATTTCTTGGTGTCGAAGAAAATCGTTCAGCGGTTCGGAGACCAAGCCGCCACTTATGCCGTATTCATGCGACATCCAATTGGACACTTCTAAAAACC
>JAAXGF010000344.1 GCA_012267605.1 Alphaproteobacteria bacterium
GAGTTGCGGAAGTCGGGCTAGGGTAGTGGCTGCGGCCTCACGCTCGTATGAACTTTTCTGGTTGAGGATCCCTGAGCGAAATACGAAATTCGTCGAGGGCTGGCACGAATAAACATTGAAGCCGACTTTGACGGCATTGACTTCGGATGGCGCGTAGCGCCAAGCGTGTTTGCACTGCACTATTTCTTGTTAACGAGTTGCCCTGAGGACAACCGGTGTCAGTGACTAGCAGTATGACATCAGTTCAACGCACCCAGCGGTCAAGCTTGCTGCGAATTTGACGCTCCATTTCCTTGTCGAACGCTGTCATCAGCGAGTCGGTCATGCGATACCAAACGAGATCTTTATCGGAGAGACTTGCGTCTTCCGGGACGGTTTGAACGCGCTTAGACGAAGCCCAAGCAACCCCGACCCGGGCGCCGGCATTGTCGAGGACCTCGACCACGACCTCAAGGTTTGCCGTGTAGCGCTCCGCCTGCTCGTTGATGAAATATCCTGAAAAGCTCTTATTCGTCTCGATGGACGTGGCGATGGATGCCGCGTTGGCGATTACAACACGTGCTCGACCGACCGATCCTACTGCCTGCAACCGATCTTTGATCCACTGGTTTGTGGCTTCCAAGGGAGTCACCGGAAAGAGGTGATCAACGTTTGGTGGCGCTGCTGGAGGCACATAGGCGTTCTCGACTTCGATATTCGCAACGTCGAGCCGGATGGCCGGATAATTCGTAAAGCGCAGGGGCGGATAAGGTTCTTCCAGCGTCGTGGATTGGCAACCGGCAATCCCTAAGACCACAACCAATATGGTGAATAGAACGAGGCGCCGGGCAATTAATTTGATAGATGGCATTGAGCGATGCCTATTGGTAACGTTTACGGAATCTGGATCATGGCACGTGCCAACGTGTCTAAGCAAGACGCGCCGGGAAGGGGAGCTTACTGTACGAAAACCGGGCGTTTGATCAACTTGTTCCAAGAATATTGCGCAAGGATGACGCGTGGCGTTTTGGAGTCTGAAATACCCATGATTGAGCTACCCCCACGGGGCATTCACCGCGAACAAGTGAGAGGGTCTCGTAGGACCCTCTCCCATGTATATGGTGCCGTCGCTCAGGATTGAACTGAGGACCTCGTCCTTCATCCCACCTCGGCTTTCGCCGCCGTCCCCTGGACGTTCGTGGGCTGGACCATCCCTTGACCTTATCGCCGCAGAACGACTTAGGCCCCGCCCGTCTGGCCTCTACACCTTCCCGGAATTCTACACTTGAGCAAGAACCCCGGACTTGGCTCGGGATTACCATCGTCTTGAGACGGAAGGTTTCCCCGAGTTTGAGCGGTTGGATTCCGTCAGTTTCCCAACGGATTGGCAATTCTACCAAGGACGCGCTCTACCACTGAGCTACGACGGCCTTGCGAGATTTCAGTCAAGATGCCACAGTGGCCATGGCTTCGCAAGCAGACCCGAAATGCAAAAAATATCGATATTCATGAATGAGATAGACGATCGCGACGGTGGTGGAAAATCAAAGGCTGTCCCAAACTTGACGGACCGGGCGCGGGTATCCGCCGAGGCAAGAAAACATCGTGTCGCAGAGGAAATGCGGACGAATTTGCTCAGGCGAAAGCGGCAACGCCAGGGGCGTGCGGATCAGGGCGCCGGTGTCGCCATTCCTCCGGATGACTGATCCTCACTATGTTTTCCCAGCAGAGCGGTGCGCGTTGGCGTAACTCCAGCTGTTGCTGATCCGTGGTAGAGCAATTCCTGTGAAGAATGTGCGCGAGTACAGTTGGGGGAGTCACCAATGATTAAGGAGTCCTCGGCAGCCGCGGATATCGATCCCAAACTCGAACTTATGGGTTCGCGGCAATTCTCTGCCTGGATGGCAGAACAACGCGCGAGCCTAGCGTTTACCACTTATCAAACGGGTAAATTGTTTATGATAGGGCTTCAGCCCGACGGTCGCCTATCCATATTTGAGCGCACATTCAATCGGTGCATGGGATTGTGGGCGAGCCAACAAACCTTGTTCATGAGTTCGCTGTATCAGCTTTGGCGGTTTGAGAACGCCCTCGCTGAAGGGCAGTTGCACAACGGTTATGACCGTCTTTACGTTCCACAGGTCGGCTATACAACAGGCGATCTCGATATCCACGACGTTGCGGTAGACGAAAATGGCCAAATTATTTTCGTCAACACGCTGTTCGGGTGTTTGGCTACAGTCGACCACCGCCACAGTTTCGTGCCCTTGTGGCGTCCCCCTTTCATATCGCGTTTGGCAGCGGAGGACCGGTGTCACCTCAACGGTTTGGCTATGGTAGAAGGGCGGCCCAAGTATGTCACTGCGGTGAGTCAAACGGATGTGGCGGACGGGTGGCGCGATCGACGGCGGGACGGCGGTTGCGTAATTGACGTCGATTCAAACAAGGTCGTCGTCGAGGGACTGTCAATGCCCCATTCACCGAGATGGTACAAGGGGCGATTGTGGCTCCTGGATTCCGGAACTGGATATTTCGGCGCCCTGGATTCGAAGAAAAATACGTTCGAACGAATCGCTTTCTGCCCGGGATATATTCGTGGACTCGCTTTCGCCGGAGATTACGCTGTCGTGGGACTATTGAAGCCTCGTGAAAACAAAACCTTTACGGGGCTTGAACTTGACGACAACCTGACCGAAAAGGGCGTTGAGGCACGTTGTGCCCTCCAGGTCATCGATTTGTGCTCTGGAGACGTGGTGCACTGGCTGCGTATTGATGGAATTGTCGAAGAGCTTTACGACGTCGTTACGTTGTCCGGAGTTGTTCGCCCCATGGCGCTCGGATTCAAAACTGACGAAATTCGCCGGGTCATTACGGTAGGAGGAAATGGCGAGAACGACGCTGGATAAAGGAATTATGTGGAGAAATTTCTGTCAGAGGCAGCTGCCTGTCGGTGCTTTGCCTCAAATTCCTTGAGTTCGTTGAGGTCGATAATGATGGCAACTGGATATCGGCCGCGGGCACTATTTTATTTTTCCAGTTATTTCGCATCGCGCCAGCGCCGTTCATGAGCGTAAATCTCGGCTCGTGGAGAGTACAACGATGACGACAATGGGCGTTGTTGCTGCGGGGCACGGCCATACGGCAGAGGCCGCAGCGATTATGTTGCGCGAAGGCGGTAATGCGTTTGACGCGGTAATCGCCGCGCTATGTGCGGCGTGCGTGGCTGAACCCGGTCTCGCGTCTCTTGGTGGCGGTGGTTTCTTACTTGCCCGGCGGAAAAACGGCGCAGCCGTCCTCTACGATTTTTTCGCCCATACGCCACTCCGCCTGCGTTCCCAGGAGGAAACTGATCTTTATCCAGTCTGGGTGGATTTTGGCCCTGCGCGTCAGGAATTTCACATCGGTTGTGGTTCGATTGCAACACCGGGAGTGGTTAAGGGTATTTTCACGGCCCACGCGGAACTGTGCGCAATCCCTATGGAGGTTATTGTCGCGCCCGCTGTGGCGTACGCCCGCGACGGGGTAAAAGTGAATTCCTTGCAAGAAATGATGTTGACCTTGCTGCAATCCATTTGCTTGGCCAGCGAGGAGGGACGAGAAATTTTTGCTGGCGCTGACGGTTCGGTGAAGCGGGCGGGCGAATCGATCCGCATGGCTGGATTGGCGGATTTGTTGGAAAATCTGGCCAGGGAAGGTGAGGATTTATTCTACCGGGGTGAGGTTGCTAAGCGCATCGTTACCGATTGCCAGAATAGGGGTGGCCACCTTAGTTCCGAGGATTTTACAAAATACGCGGTCTCCCGGCGGATGCCGCTTGTGCGGACCTATAGGGACTATCAGATCGCCACCAATCCACCACCGTCGTCGGGTGGCATACTAATCGCCTTTGGCCTCGATCTCCTCTCGCGTTGGGATATTGCGTCGCTCGGTGTCGGTTCCGATGAACACCTGTCGCTGCTCGCGCGAATCATGGACCAAACCAACCAAGCCCGGGTAGCCAGTGGCATGCAGGAGCTCGCGGACGATGCCGTTACTACTCGCCTGTTAGACGCAGATTTGTTGGCAACGCATGCAGCATCGATCGGGAACCATCCTAAGTCTTATCGGGGAACCACGCACATCAGCGTTATAGATGCTGCCGGCAATGCTGCCGCGATGAGCGTATCCAACGGCGAGGGATCGGGCTACATCGTCCCAGGGACCGGAATTATGTTGAATAATATGCTGGGCGAGGACGACATCAATCCCACAAGGTTTCACCACTGGCCAGAGGACCGCAGGCTCTCGTCCATGATGTCGCCGACGGTGTTATGGCGGCCAGACGGACGCATTCTAGCGCTGGGCAGCGGCGGATCGAAGCGAATCCGAACTGCGGTGCTTCAGGTGCTATCGAACATTGCCGATTTTCGAATGAACATCACGGATGCCGTGACCGCTCCACGCCTACACTTTGAGGGCGACACCCTCGATTTCGAGTTCGGAGAGCAAGTCGAAAACGGGTTCGACGAGGACGAGATCAAACGCTTACGCGCTGAGTTTCCAAAACACAAAGCGTGGCCCGAGCGCAACATGTATTTCGGGGGAGTACACGCCGTCATGGCGGAACCGATAGAGAAGCGGTTTGCTGGCGCTGGAGATCCGCGTCGTGGCGGTATGAAATTGGTCGTCTCCCGGAGCGGCTGAGAATCTAATCGGCGAATTTCGGGACCAACGCCACGACGCGAGTCATTCTGTCACTGCGGATTCCGATCGCTTTTCAAAACTGCATGGAACGAACCTATTCGTAGAAATTCGCCTGCGTGAAACAGGTGCCACGCTGCCATATATTTAGACTTGCGGTTTAGGATAAAAGCACGTCCGTGACGAACTTCACGCCGAGGTAAGCCAAGGTGAGCAGCAGATAGGCGACCAAGGTGTAACTGCCTGCCCGTCGACCGCGTACTCCGACCCGCCGATGGGCAACCAGCAGAATGGCGATTACAATGAAGCATAAAGTCGATAGGAACGTCTTGTGATCTAGGGCGAAAAGATTCGCATCCGACATGTACCGGGTCGCCAGTCCAGTCAACAGGCCTGCGCCAAGGACTGTTTCGCCCGCAGCCAAGAGTCGTAGCTGCAACGCTTCACCATCAGTAATCGACGGTAAGATCTTGGTCAGTCCGGAAAGTCGTTTGCGTTTCAGGGCACGTTCCTGCAGCACCACTGCCAACCCCGCGACCGCAGCAATGGTAAGCAGTGCGAATGTCAGGATCGACAGTCCAATATGGACGCCCATCCATGCCCATGGTACGGCAGTTGGCAATGGCTTCTCCGGCGCTTGGCTCCATACCGTGGCGATGATTCCAAGAAGAATGAGATACGGTAGCAGCAGCGGTGTTAGCCGCCACGCTTGAGTGGTAAGAAGGGTTACGGCCAAGAACACAACCAAACTGGCGGAAATCGCCATCCAAGTCGCCAACGATAGTCCCGTGTGCCAACTATCGCCGAGCTGGGCGATAGCCCACGAAAGGGATCCGACGACGGCAACTAACAGAACCAGCCAATACACTCCATCGCGCCCGCTGTGCCCGCGTAGGTGGACTAACGACGCGGGAATCAGGGCGGCCAATGCCGCAAGATTGAATATCGTGCTGTTCAGCATGACTTGAATATAGTTCGCTGCTCGTCACTTGCCCAGCACCGCGCGCGAAAGACGTCTGGAAAGCCGATTTGGCAACAGCATTCTCTTACCCGTCCAGAAAGCTATCTGACAGCTGATACTATCGACTTGCTATCCGTTCGACACGATAGGCACGGGAGGCGATAGCCGGTACCTTGTCTACACCGATGCCGCGGTTGATACGGATACTTGAGCAGAGCAAATCTGCGCGACGGTGGATTCAGTGTAGAAGGCCCACAACGGTTGCCGTAAGGCATGTCGTTATCGTACCCGCGACAATCGATTTGAAGCCCAGAGCAATAATTTCGCGGCGGCGTTCGGGTACCATTGTTGTCAAACCTCCGATAAGAATGCCCAGGCTACCCAGGTTGGCGAATCCAAATAGTGCGTAAGTCATGATGATTTGGCTTCTTGCCTCGAACGTCCCAGGCGGCAATGCGGCGAAATCCAAGTAGGCGATGAACTCGTTTAGGATGATCTTGGTGCCCAAGAGAGCACCAGCTTGAGAAGTCTCCGACCATGGAATGCCCATAAGCCATGCAAGTGGTGCTAAGACCACGCCTAGCAGCCTTTGCAGAGTCAAAGGCGCTCCGCCAACGTCAGGCAGCAGTCCGAGAATCGAATTTGCCAAATGGATTAGGGCGACGAGAACAATGAGCATAGCGACAACGTTGATCAGCAGGTTGATACCGTCGAGCGTGCCACGCGTGATCGCGTCCATCGCGCTCGCCGGCCGAAGATCTGAGTCAAAGCCGCCGGCAGTAGGCCGCCCAGAATCGGGTACCATAAGCCGAGCGATCATAATTGCGGCTGGAGCGTTGATAATTGATGCCGTAAGCAAGTGGCCGATGACGTTCGGAATCACGTTTCCAAGAACGGTCGCATATAGCACCATCATGGTCCCAGCTATCGTGGCCATGCCACACACCATGATTGCGAAGAGCTCGCTACGCGTTAGCCGCTGCAAGTACGGGCGGATCAGGAGCGGCGCCTCAACCATTCCAACGAAGACATTTGCTGCGGTGGCTACGCCCAACGCCCCACCGATCCCCATAAGCCTTTGCAGACACCATGAAACTGCCCGTACGATTATCGGCAATATGTGCCAATAGAAAAACAGTGACGACAACGCGCTCATAACGAGGATCAATGGGAGCGCCCGGAACGCCAAAATGAAACTTGCACCGGGCTTGGTTTCCTCGAATGGAAGGGGACCTCCACCCAGATAGCCAAACACAAATTCTGTTCCTGCGGTGGTCGCTTCCTGCAACGCGGAAACCGCGCTGTTTAACCAAAGGAATACCCCATGGATCACTGGTAATTTGAGGAGTGTCAGTGCTAGCACCAACTGGACCGCAAGGCCCGATGCGATAACCAAGATCCGATCCTTATACGATACGCTCGGTTCGCGTTCGCCCAACAACAAGGCGAATCCAATGAGCCTCAAGAGACCGACAAGATTCTGCGCGATAAGCACTTCCCTTGCTCCACTTAAGAATCATTTATCGATGATCGAAGGCATCTGGCGACAATCGTTCAAATCCCACGATTTGAGCGCCGACGAAAATTTTCGGCGCGGCGATCCAACAATATCAATAATGATACCTGACAATCGTGCTGCGTATACGGTCGGATGGGAAGGGAAGTAATCGTTGACTCATTCGGGTGACCGCTGAACTCGCGGATGAAGGTACATGAATCGCTCGCAAGTGGACACTTCTAAAAACCT
>JAAXGF010000071.1 GCA_012267605.1 Alphaproteobacteria bacterium
AGGTTTTTAGAAGTGTCCAGCTTGGCCAGCGCTCTGCGTTTCACTGAGCAGGGACCGCGCGTCACGCTCACGATGTTTATCGGCGCCGTCATCTTCAACGACGGCCAGAAGACGTTGGCGCATCGGTGTCGCTGCAGGATCTTGTGAAACGGACGCGGGTACCGAATCGAGTAGGGTTGAAGCGCATCCGTGGCTTTCAGCGACGCTGGCCACAACGTTGGCGAGTTCGCGCGCCAAACGCCATTCGCTGGTTGACGAACGCGCGACACGGTAAACGATCAAGCTGGGCCGATATCTCTGCACAATTTCCGAAAATGCCGGTTCAAACGCATTCGAGATCCTCGCTAGGTTGTCATGATAGACACGAAAATCCATGGTTCCACTAATCGGATCTCCGTTGACTCGGCAAGCCCATCCCACCGTCCGATCCAAGACCACGCTCAAAATCGTCGAATTGGCCGTCGTCCTTTGGTTCGATGTGCCAAAAATTTTTTTACCCATGATTTTTCCCGGCGTATGCTGATTATCAATAAAAATAAGTCTTGGTGTTCGCGGCTATACAAGAACGCAAATTCAAACAACTTGGTTAACTCAAGCACATCTAGGCGCGACTAGGTGTCTCCAAGTCGTTCCTACGCACAGTTCATGCCAAACCGGAAATACGTTATAAATTCAAAGTGTTACACGATGGTGGGCGGCTAGGATCCGATTGTTTTCGGAGATTGTGTAAAGAATTCCGACGCTTATCGTCGGAATTATTCGTTATTCGACAACGAGGGTGGTACACAAAAACCCTAATTAATGAATATTTTCAATGAGATAGTTGTTGAGGGACTAGCGCCGCCCATTGTAAAGAATTCCGACACACCACGATCGTATAGCGAGCAACGAGCAGGCGCGCGCGGCGCGCATGCGATCGTCGTTAATGGTTACCGCAGCCGTGTATATGGGTGACGTGCGGATGCGTTGGACCCGCGGACGTCGCTTTCCGCAGGGTTAGTGTATCTTATGCTGCTGGGCGTGTGCTGTCGACAAATTCGCCAACTCGCCGCCGCAGATCCTCGTCGTCGTGAAACGTCAGGTGGGTGCCGCTCAGGGATGTCCCGGCAACGGCGGCGTCGAAGTATCCCGGAACACCTTCGATCTCTAGCCTCACGTCTTCATCGGTGCCGGATCGAAGCTGAACATCGACCGCAGCCCCACCGAGCGAAATATTGATCAGACGGCATGGCACACGATCATCAGAATAATTGAGATAGGCAGGGACCTTCATGGTCGCTGGATTGCTTGTCGCGTGCCGCGGATGCTTCCGCCGGCGAAACGTGCGAGGTTCCGCCATATCGTCCTGTGGCCCTTCCCTGGTGAACCTGTGTCCACCGCCGCCGATTTGACCGGCTTCTACGAAACGCCGAAACGAATTTTTTATGGCGCCGAACAGGGATGTGTTTGTCTCGGTCATCGGTTCTTATCCTTTCTCGAGGTCACCTTCGCGCTAGATTCACCAATCGGTGAGGCTAGTTGTAAGCCATCCGAAACGGTTGGTGGTGGGCGCCTCGACTCCACATGATATGGACGTAACGTTAAGCCTAAGTAAACTTGCCAACAGTAACCCGAGCATTCCAACTGTTTCCCCGCATTGGAAAAGAGCCGCGAAACTGCTGGCGAGAGGGTAGTCGAGGCGTTGTCGTAGGCTATGCCGCACGCACCTCTGCGGCGAATTCTTGCACTTCCGAGCGCAATTTTTCGGCTTCATCGGAAAGCTGTTTCGCGGATTCAAGCACTTCATTGGCGGCGTTGCCGGTTTGAGTCGCTGCTTGGGTTACGCCGGCGGTATTTACCGAAACCTCGTCGGTAACCTTCGCCGCTTCCTGAACATTTCGGCTAATCTCGCCCGTTGCCGATCCTTGTTCCTCCACCGCCGAAGCGATCGTGGTGGCGACCTCATTCATGCGCACAATGGTCTGGCTCACCTCTTCATTAGCGTTCACGGCTTGCTCAGTGGCGGACTGAATAGCGCTTATTTGACCGGCGATGTCTTCCGTGGCGCGAGCAGTCTGATTAGCCAAGCTCTTGACCTCGGACGCGACGACGGCAAAACCCTTACCCGCTTCGCCGGCACGCGCTGCTTCGATCGTCGCGTTGAGCGCTAAGAGGTTGGTTTGGCTAGCAATATCGCTAATGAGGTCGACAACTTCGCCGACCTTTTGCGCGGCTTCGGCCAGTCCCTGCACGGTCTGGGAATTCCGTTGCGAAGCGTCCGTCGCACCTTGGGCCATTCTCGCCGCTTCACTGAATTGCCGGCTAATTTCGGAAATAGAACTCGATAACTGCTCCGAAGCCGTCGCGACCGCTTGCACATTTTCCGAGGCCTGCGAGGACGCTTTCGTAACTGCTTCCGACTGGTGACTTGTTTGTTTGGCGGTCCCGGACATTTCCTCGGCGGCCGCGCCCATACGATCGGCGGAGGATGACACCGCATTGACGACACCGTCCATACGGCTCTCGAATTGGCTGGCAAGTTCGCTCCTTGCCTGGCGTCGTTCCTCTTGTGCGCGATTTTTCACCTCGTCCTGTTCGGCCTGGAGCCGCGCGTTCTCCACTGCATTGGCTTTAAATACCTCTACCCGCCTGGCCATGCCGCCGATCTCGTCCTTGCGGTCTCGCGCTGGAATTTCGACATTCGTATCACCACTGGCTAAGGTGTTCATCGCGTCCGTCAAACGCCGAACGGGAACCGCGATGGACCTTGTGATCAAGAGCGTTACTACGGTGGCGATTCCCAGACCGGCGAATAGCAATCCCCATTCGATTAGGCGAAGGCGCGACGCGCTTTCCACCGATACTTGGGCGTCCTGTGTCAACAGATCCTCTTGGGCGCCCACCAAGCCACCGGTGCGGCTGCCATTGTCATTTTTGGAGCCCAACAGAATATCGAGAAGTTGGTCGGCCCTTGGGGAGACCTCGGTCACCAGAAGGAAATTCGCCATATCCCACTTTTCCGATCCGCGGATTTCAAACATCGTGTTGGGTAACCGTTTAAAGTTTCCACGCAAGGTGACGAGCTTCGTTAGAGATGCAGATTGTTCGCGTGTAAAGAGGTGTTGGATCATGCTCAGATCGCCGAAACTCTGCTCGTTTTTCTTCCAGTTTTTCAGATAGCTTTCCCGATCTTTTTCGTCTCCAGTGAGGAGGTAGGCGCGCATATCGGAAAACGCCATGCTGGTGGTCGAGGCAATACCTGCCATGGCGGCCAAAAGTTTTCGACGTTCACGCGAGGCGGTCTGCTTCTTCTCGATTTCGACAACTTTGCCGATCTCGGCGATGATTTCTTCCGCCGCGGGCGCGGCCTCCTCTAAGAGAATTTTGGTGGCGGGTAACTGGTCACGCGTGTTGGCGACATCCTCGACTTGCTTCTGCGCGACTGCAAACTCGTCGATAACGGATTTGAACCTGTCCCACTCAGCAATATGGTCGGCGTTAATCCAGTCTACGGACAACCGATCAATTTCCGCGCGCATTTCCGCGATTTCGGCCCATATTGCGGCGCGTTCGGTCTTGAATTCCGGGTTTCCAGTCAACACCCAGCCACGCAACGATGCCATGGACGCCGTGATATTTTGCGCCATGGAACCACTGGCAAAGGCCGCCGGCACACGGCTTTCGACGATGCGCGTGGTGATCCCGTCCGCCTTGGACACCTCGAACTGAGTGATGCCCACGGCGGCGACCAAAATCAGGCCAATGGCTGAAAAGCCCAGCACCAACCGGGCGCCAATGTTGAGGTTCGCAAATTCCGATACGGAACCAAGTTTCCCCACGCGCAACTTCGCCAAAGTTGTCATCCGTCCATCTCCTGTCGCATGCCGGGGACTAGTCCCACATCCTACCCGGCAGTTGTATGTACCTCCGCTAATGTATTACCCACTGCCAGCGTATCTGACCGGTATCTCGGGACAAATCGTCCGACTGTTGTCTTGCCTGAATAACCGACCTAGATTATTGATATTTCTCTAGGTTACTTATGCTATTAATCTCCCATCGCAAAGCTGTTGGTCTTATTGAATAGGCTCGATTCCTTAAGTTTGTGCGAACAATTTCAATTTTTTTAACTATGAATTAGGGTATGTCTCGCGACGGTGATGATCGCTCCGGCACGTTTAAGCTAGTCGAACGTAATCAATTGGTAAGTATGACTCGGGGCCATTCGGCGTTGCGTCAACCGAGCGCCAACCTCGAGCGAGCTCTAGCGGCAACGCCGTAGCACCCCTATCCCGACTTCCGCAACTCGGCACGCGTTTCGGCTAATGTGACGATTTTCCGGCCCGGAAAGTGGCGGATTTCCGGGCTTTGCTTCTCCAGAACGGCGTGTAGTGCCGACCTACCCCCTTGATCTGGCTGGCAAAGCACCGGACGCTTTGCCCATGTTCGTGCGCTGCAAGAGACGCTTCAAAGACGGCAAGGAGCACCGCTACTGGAGCGTGGTGGAGAACGTCCGGGTCCGCGGCCGCCGGGTCGTTCAGCGCCACATTCTCTATCTCGGCGAGATCAACGACAGCCAGCGCGCTGCCTGG
>JAAXGF010000175.1 GCA_012267605.1 Alphaproteobacteria bacterium
GCCGTTGGTGCCGGCGACGTGGATCACTGGTGGCAACCGCCGTTCAGGATGATCCAATGCCTTGAGCAGACGTTCGATGCGACCGAGAGACAAATCGATTCGTTTCGGGTGTAGGCGCTTCAGCCGCTCCAGAATCGAATCGCTCGTGGTTCGCATTAATCGCGCGGTGTCCGAATTAGCCTTAATCCCAAACGAACATAATTTCAGCTCACCGGATCAATACGGTCGACAAATCGAATTCCCTCGGTGGGTTCGATCGACTAAGCCTGATCGGGTTTCCCCTTGACGTCGCTCCCCACTGGCGGGATGTCCAACTCCGGCTGCGGAAGCTTGACGATATCGGCCGTCGGACCAGGATCGCGAAGTAGGGCGAAGACACGCACCAGGGTGTCGCGCAAATCCCTCCGGTGCACGACCATGTCGACCATTCCATGGTCCAAAAGATATTCAGCGCGCTGAAACCCCTCGGGCAATTTTTCACGAATGGTTTCCTGAATTACACGGTTACCGGCGAAACCGATCACCGCCCCCGGTTCAGCGATCGCGATGTCGCCAAGCATGGCGAAGGAGGCGGTAACGCCGCCCGTGGTCGGGTTGGTCAACACGACGACATAGGGTAGACCAGCCTCCTTGACGCCGCCAATCGCAATGGTCGTACGCGGCATTTGCATCAACGAAAGAATGCCTTCTTGCATCCGCGCACCACCCGATGCCGGGATGACGATGAGCGACGCCTGCTGTAGTACAGCAAGTCGGGCAGCAGAGACGATCGCCTCTCCGACCGCAACGCCCATCGATCCGCCGAGGAATCCGAAATCAAAGGCGCCAATGACGCATGCCATACCGCCCATTTTGCCGTGCGCAACAATGATGGCCTCATCTGCCTTGGTGCGCATTTGGGCTTCCTTGAGCCGGCTGTCGTATGCCTTGTGATCACGAAACTTCAAAGGATCCGTGGTCACCGGTGGCAATTCAATTGTCTGGAAATCACCGTCATCGAATAGGTATTCCAATCGCTTTTTAGCGTCGAGGCGCAAGTGATGGTCACAATGATGGCAAACGTAAAGGTGCTTTTCGAGTTCACGGTGGAAGATCATTTGCTCGCAGGCCGGGCAGCGACCCCAAAGATGATTTGGAATATCTGATTTGCGCACCAAGGCGCGGATTTTTGGACGAACATAGTTGGTTAACCAGTTCATGTCGCACTCCCCCGCGCGCCGCGAACACCTTCAGCCAGCGCGCGTGTCAAGCCGTGTACTGCAGCAGCGGCTTCGCCACTCTCGGCATGCCGCGCGACACATTCTACCAAGGACGATCCGACGACGACCGCGTCGGCGTGCCGCGCCACGGCGGCGGCACCTTCGGGCGTACGTATGCCGAAACCGACAGCGACTGGTAGATCCGTGTGGCCACGCAAACGCGACACCGCGGTGCCAACCACGTCTGGAGGCGCGGCGCCAGCGCCAGTGGTCCCGGTGATCGAGACGTAGTAAACAAATCCCGAAGTATTTCTCAACACCTTTGGCAGCCGAGCGTCATCCGTTGTAGGTGTAGCCAAACGAATGAAATTGAAACCCGCCTTGCAGGCGGGTAAGCAAAGCTCGTCATCTTCTTCGGGTGGTAGATCAACTACTATAAAGCCGTCGACCCCTGCTTCCCCGGCGGCGTCGAGAAACGCCAGCGGACCGAAACGATGGATTGGATTGAAGTACCCCATCAACACCAAGGGTGTTTCGTTGTCGGTGTGCCGGAAATCTCGTGCCATCGCCAAGGTCACTTCCAAGCTGGCTCCCGCGTCAAGGGCGCGTCGGCTACTCGCCTGGATTGCCGGCCCGTCGGCCATTGGATCGGTGAAAGGCATTCCCAGCTCGATGATGTCCGCCCCTGCCTCAGGGAGACCAGCAAGGATCTCTCTGGAACACCCTTGATCCGGATCCCCGGCGGAGACGAAAGTCACTAGGCCAGCGCGACCTTCCGCCCGCAATGCTGCGAATCGACGGTCGATGCGACTGCCGCTCAAAGCTCTACTCCTAGGGTTTCGGCAATCGTGAAGACATCCTTGTCGCCACGACCGCAAAGATTCATTAGCAGCAAATGGTCACCCGGCAATTCGGGCGCGATACGCGCAACGTGTGCCAGGGCGTGAGCAGGCTCTAGTGCCGGAAGAATACCTTCAAGCTTGGCGCATAGTTTAAAGGCCGCCAACGCGTCGGCATCCGTCGCTGCCACATACTCTACTCGACCGACATCATTGAGCCACGCATGCTCCGGACCGATTCCCGGGTAATCCAACCCGGCGGCGATGGAATGGGCGTCAGTGATTTGGCCATCGTTGTCCTGTAGCAAGTAGGTTCGGTTCCCGTGGAGAACGCCAGGCGAACCCGCACTAATCGACGCCGCGTGACGCGCAGTATCCAGGCCCTCACCCGCAGCCTCGACGGCGATCATGCGAACACCTTTTTCGTCAAGGAAAGGGTAAAACAATCCCATAGCGTTTGAACCACCGCCGATACACGCGACCAAGGTATCTGGAAGCCGGCCTTCTGCCTCGCGCATTTGATCGCGCGCCTCGACACCGATCACCGACTGAAAATCCCGAACCATCATCGGGTAGGGATGAGGCCCCGCAACGGTACCGATGATATAGAACGTATCGCCCACGTTGGTTACCCAATCGCGCAATGCCTCGTTCAAGGCATCTTTCAGCGTCTGTGTACCGGAATTCACGGGTACGACCTCGGCACCCAACAGCTTCATGCGAAAGACGTTAGGTGCCTGACGCGCGACGTCTAACGCTCCCATATAAACCGTGCACGGCAGGCCAAACAAAGCACACACGGTGGCCGTCGCGACCCCATGTTGTCCGGCACCCGTCTCGGCGATGATCCGGGTCTTGCCCATACGCTTTGCCAGCAGGATTTGGCCGATGCAGTTGTTGATCTTATGGGCACCCGTGTGATTCAGCTCGTCGCGCTTGAAATAAATTCGGGCACCACCGAAATGGTCGCTCAGCCGCTCGGCGAAATAGAGCGGGCTGGGCCGGCCGACGTAATATTTGAGCCAATACGCGAACTCGGAGGCAAACGCCGAATCGTCCTTTGTTGCGGAATATGCGCGTTCCAGATCAAGGATCAGGGGCATCACCGTTTCCGCCACGAATCGACCACCATAGGTGCCAAAACGGCCCCGTTCGTCCGGTCCTGCGCTGTACGTATTCAACGGTTCGATGGAATGCTCGCCCATAGCGCAACCTTTGCCAACGCGTCCAATCGTTCAATCTTCACGGATAGTACCCGTATTCGCGCTTGCAGCGAACCATTAGCGCGTTTGTCACAGTGATTTCGAATTCTGGGATCAAAGGCATCCAACCTGTTTAAGAAAACCGCGGACAAGTGCTGGGTCTTTTTGTCCACGACGGCTTTCGACGCCCGAGGAAACGTCTACGACCTTGGCTCCAGTCAGATGTACTGCATCGCCAACGTTGGCGGCATTCAACCCTCCCGAAAGCATCCATGGGCTGGGCCATTGGCGCCCAGAAAGTAAGCTCCAATCGAAAGCAACGGCGTTGCCACCGGGCAAACCACCAGGCACCTTGGCGTCGAACAGCAACCAGTCAGCCACGTCGGAGTAGGCGTCGGCGTTACGGACATCCTCGGCACCACGGACGCGAATCGCCTTCATCACCGGTAATCGGAAACGTGCGCGCACGTCGGCCACCCGGGTTGGTGATTCGCTCCCGTGCAACTGCAAAAGATCAAGGTCGACGCCATCAAGAACGTCACGGATCACCGGATCGCCGGCATCCACGAAAAGCCCTACGCGAACAGTGTGCCCGGCAGCTTGGCGAGAAAGTTCCGCAGCAACCGGAATGGTGACGAAACGAGGAGAATTCGGGTAGAAAACTAATCCGATATGGCTCGCGCCACCGACGAGAGCCGCCTCCACCGTTTGTGGCGAATTTAAACCACAAATTTTTGCCGTGACCGGCACTCGCGTGCTCAGGCGGCAACCGCCGCCATTTCTTCGCCGATTCGCCGCGCCGCTGCGGGCGGATCATCGGATCGGGTAATCGGCCGGCCAACGACAAGATAGTCCGCGCCGCGCCTGATTGCCTCCGATGGCACAATGATCCTCTTCTGGTCATCGGTCGAAGACCAGGCTGGCCGTATACCTGGCACTACCAAGGTAAAATCGTCGCCGCACTGGGCCCGCAATTCCTCAATTTCGTGGGCCGAAGCGACAACACCATCAAGCCCACAGGATTGCGCTAAATCGGCCAGGCGGCGGACCTGGTCCGTGATCGGTCCCTTCATCCCCACGGCGGCAACGTCAGTTTCGTCGAAACTGGTCAAAACCGATATGCCGACAACCAGGGGTCGTTCGTTGTGGGTCCGGTCCGCTACCCGAAAGGACGCCGCCATCGCCGCTCGGAGCATCGCTGGTCCACCGGCAACATGGACCGTAATCATGAACGGATTGAGGTTGGCGGACGCCCTGATGGCTCCAGCGACAGTGTTGGGAATATCGCAATATTTCAAGTCAAGAAAGAGCGGCAAACCACTTTCCGCCACGGCCTGAACCCCGGCGGGACCATGCGCGGTGAAAAATTCAAGACCGAGCTTAACTGCGCCCACGTCGCCGCGCAGGTTTTTTGCTAGCGAAACCGCAGTATCCATCTCGACCGTGTCGACCGCACAGATTAGGCGTGCCGCGCCGTTCCCGTTCGTCATCGTAGTATTCTTTCCCCCCCCTCGATCACGACCCTTTGCTCGCGAACTAGCCTATAAGAATACCTCAGACCAAGATCTGTCAAACACTTGACGGAGATTCGACCGTCGAAGATACACTGCCTCCAGGCCCGAATCTGGACACTTCCACCCGGCGCGACGCTCTGTTCCAGCGCCAAATCAAGGACAGCGTTTACCGCTGTGTGCCATCGGCTGAAGAAACTTGAGGCGGCAATATGACGCGCACAATGGAAGGAAAACAACGTGCGTTGGTGTTATTTTCGGGCGGGCAGGATTCCACAACCTGCTTGGCGTGGGCGCTCGCACGCTTTGCTCGCGTGGATACATTGGGATTCGATTATGGCCAGAGAAACAAGATCGAGCTGGCCTGCCGAACGATGATCCTGCGGAAAATTCGTGCCAATTTTCCTCCTTGGGCCAAACGACTCGGTACCGATTACACGATCGATCTGTCCGCCTTGGGCGAAATCGCGCAAACCGCCCTTACCGATAGCACGCCTATCAAAACAGGAGATGACGGACTGCCGAACACATTCGTACCAGGGCGCAACCTCATATTTCTTTCTTTCGCCGCCGCCATTGCCCACCGCGACGGTATTGCGTGCTTAGTGGGTGGAATGTCACAGACCGATTATTCCGGCTATCCGGATTGCCGTGATGCCACGGTCAAGGCCATCGGACGGGCAATGCGGCTGGCCATGGACAGCGATGTCCGTGTTCGCACACCTTTAATGTGGATCGACAAAGCGGCGACTTGGACGCTAGCGGAAGCGCTGGGCGGTAGGGAATTCGTCGATCTTATAATCGAATACAGTCACAGCTGTTATCTCGGCGACCGTGTAGCGCGCCATTCCTGGGGCTATGGCTGTGCTGAGTGTCCTGCGTGCCAATTGCGCGCACAGGGATACGATCGCTACATGCGTGCGAGTACAGCTCCAGGCAAAACCTTACGTTCAGAGGACAGTGAGAAATAGATTTTTTGGGGGTTCGGAATATTGACCCGAGATTTGTAGACTCACTTCTAAGATCAGTACACTGGAGCTTCGCCCAATTCTACGCGTTGGACAGATTCGCACGCGCAATTGTTTGTGGGAATTTCGCTCATTCCTGGACCGGCGGCGGGCATGATTCCGAGAATTTCAGCAAGCTCCTGGGCTGTCGGCTCCTCCATGGCGAGTACTTCGGCTTCATCCCCACCGCCAACCCAGATTGGCGCAACCAGAGCGGAAACCGTCCAAATTATGCCGAACCACGACAGCGCGGAAACCGCGACCCATACAAAGGTCGAAGAACGAAGCGATAATGGATCCCCAGACTTTTTATTATTCACGTTACTGAACCACCGGGCTCGTTGGCGAAGCTTTCCCGCATGACTGATCAGCGGAAGGCGTTGCCGCCATTTGAAGCCCCAGCAAAGACAATCCCCGTTAACATATGGTTAATTTTTGCGGCAATTTTTAACATTGTTGTAACTGCCCAGGTGCCTCAAC
>JAAXGF010000411.1 GCA_012267605.1 Alphaproteobacteria bacterium
ATCAGACCTGGGCAGTTACCATATCTGTACACTAAATTTACATCATATCCTCGTTGCGCCCAGCACTACACAGATGGGAGACGGAAATGCATGCCTACGACATGGAGATTAGAACCGAAGATCTGGATTTGTATGCTGTTGGATGCCGGTGTGGCGCGGTATTTAATATTACCAAGGACGACAGTTTCGCCGTTTGTCCATTCTGTGATGGTGGTGTCGATGTACGAGAATTGGAGGAGGATTGGCGATGGCGGAGAGATTCGTCCCCCCAATTAAGGTCGCATTGAATCCTGGCATCGGCAAAGGCGGAAACGGATGACGAGGTTGGCGCGATCACCGCGATCGCAGGTAGGATTAACATGGGTCGTGCAGTTTGCCCTTGTCGCCTTAATCTTGGCGAATCCGGTGGCTGGCAGCGCAAGTGAAACTGCTGAAAAGCTGATTGCGGCGGTGGCGAACATACCTGTTCTTTCGGACGCTTTGGATCGCGTCGGAAATACCCCGGAGGATCGCAGGGCCGAAGCCTTGCGTCGGGCCGGCGAGCTGATCGATGAGGTTGATTCGATGATCCAGCAGCTCGAAAATGACGTTGGAATATCGGAAGCGAGAAAGGAAATCTGGAACGATATTGAGACGTCGCGGGAAATTTTGGAGAAAAGCTTTCAAGCGATGCAGAAAGGGTCGGCGCGTGCCTGGCAGGACGACCTGAACGCCTTCAGCGAAGCTTACCGGGAAATTTTAGCGGGCTGGGAACGAATCGCTGAAGAGCTAAACGCCAAAACGGGTGGGGTCATACCGTCGAAAAATGAAACGGTGGATTCCGGCGAATCGCCAAGCGCAAGCGGACTTGGCTGTAGCGCCGGCTTTGAGGCCATTGTCCTTGTTGGCACAGATACGGCGGTTTGTGTGGAGCCGGTGACGGCGTCATCCTTTGTTGCAAGGGGACGTGCGACGCGACCCTAGTCCATCGCCTGGGCTTTACGGCGTGGTGACGCAAGGACGGGCGGCCATTTGGACGACCTTCTGCGAAACGCTGCCAAAGAAAATCGCCTTTACCGGACTTAAGCCGCGCCGTCCCATGACGATGAGGTCTGCCTCCTCGGATCGGGCGGCGGATAAGATGGTATCCGCTGGGTCACCCTTTTGCGCGCGCCATACAACGTCTTCGATACCTTGCTGTGCCGCGCGTCCCCTCGCATCTTCGGAGAGGCCATCAACGATCATCGAGTAAAAAAGAAAATTGGATGGGCCGCCAAGATGCTCGGCTTCAGCGTAGCGCGCCAACTCCGCCGGCAAGGCGGGGTCGGTGACAGCGTGAAAAACCACTAACTTGGCATCAAACTGCTTTGCAAAATCACATCCCAGTTCAAGGGCGCGCCAAGCTTGCTCCGAACCATCGATGGCAACCAAGATTCGTTTAATCATGGTGCCTTTTCTATCTCGAACGCTGTCCCGACAAATTGATCTTGGTCAATGCAATTCCATGATCCAAGGCGACAATGCCAGTGGTCAAATTCGATCAGCGCGGTGGTGATCCTCAATTCAAGATCACCGCGAGCGATTATCGAAAAAATGCTCCGGTTCCAATCTGCGTGTCCGCAGGAGCCGTGCGATCTTGACTTAACCTAGGTGCCACAACCGATGAAGAAACCTATTTCTGATAGCGCGGAAGTGTCTCTCGATTTTCCGGACAAGTTCTTTGTCGGCTCATTCGGGCACCACAGCAGTTATGACGTCGTCGCCGATGAGCATTGCGTTCACGTAAAATTGGAGCACAACGAAGGAGCAAAGCGGTGTGTCGTGTTCCACCTTCACTATTTGTTTCTCGCGGACCTGTTGACCTCCATGGGGCAAGCAATGACTGCCAACGGCCCGAAGGACAGCACTCAACGTCAAGCGCTGACTGAGGCCGCCGGCGTGCTCAATAGGACATTTGCCAAAAATTCGCAGGACTAGGAGCCGCTTCAATAGGTAAAACCGAAAACAACGCCGAGCCTTCATCGCGCAATGTCAATTATTTGGACACGCGGAGTTCTTACGAGAGTTTTGGTCTGCGGTATCGCCCCCAGGAGACGCCGACCGGCGACTGAAACAGGATGGGAGCCATGAATAGTCAACACAGATATCTTGGTGCGCTAGCCGCATTTACCATCATCGGCACATTGGTCTCTGGCAGCGGGTCCAGCCACGCGGGCGCACTTCACAATGCAGCGGCGAAGGGATCTATTACCGAACTGGAAATTTTGCTCCGAGATGGCCTTCCCATTGACGCGACCGACAAGGATGGTAACAGCGCGCTCCACATCGCCATTGCCGAGGGCCGTGAAAGGATCGCGGATTTTCTGGTTCGGCGGGGTGCCGACGTGGACGCCGTCGATGGTGTCGGCAATTCGCCCCTACATCACGCATGTACACTAGGAAATCTGACAATGGCGCGCCTCTTAGTCGCCCGTGGTGCCGACGTGGGGGCCAAGGATTCGGAAGGCCGGACCGCACTCCACATGGCGGCAGCACACGGCCATCAGGAAATCGCCGAATATTTGCCTGACGATGGAGCCGACCGTGATGAAACGGACGCGGTCGGAAGCAAACCCCTACACCTCGCCGTCGAAAGCGAGGCCGTCGAATTGGCGGGGGTCCTGATTGCACGCGGCGCAAACGTAAACGCGCGGGACGGTGCTGGCATCACGCCACTCCATATCGCAGTCGCCAACGATGATGTGGCTGTCGTGAAGTTGCTCATCGAAAACGGCGCGTCTCTCGACGCGAAGGACCAGGATGGAACCTCGGTGTTGCACAAGGCGGTCGCCATGGGCAACCTGCCGATGGTCAA
This sequence comes from Alphaproteobacteria bacterium, assembly GCA_012267605.1. Taxonomy (GTDB): domain Bacteria; phylum Pseudomonadota; class Alphaproteobacteria; order JAAXGF01; family JAAXGF01; genus JAAXGF01. The sequence continues at coordinate 2,834 of JAAXGF010000411.1, forward strand.
GGTCTTGGCCCATCGCACAAACGTCAACGAGAAAAATAAGGATGGGCGGACACCCCTTCACTCCGCAGCCGCCGCTGGCCATTTCTTCATGGTGCAAACCCTTGTCGAAGCGGGGGCGGATTTGAACACCACTGCCAACGACGGTGAAACGCCACTGTCGGCGGCGCGTGCCGCAGGTCACGAACAGGTTGGTGACTACCTCAAAAAGAACGGCGCCATGGAGTGACCTTCAATTGATTTCAGCGGCGACCCTGCGGCAAGACCTGGATATTCGATGGCCCCCCAGTCAAATACCTGACAAACCCATGATACAAATCAATGTGGCCAGCGCCGTTCGCTGACAATCTAGACCCTTCCCCACAAGCTCGCGGAAATACCTCGACACCCGAAAGGAAGGAGAAGATGGACTTCAAATCGTTGCTGCCCTCGCATTGGGGACGCCATGCCGTCGCGCCGCCCGCCCCTTACGACCCATTCGACGATCTTCATCGCGAAATCAATCGGCTGTTTCATGAATACAC
>JAAXGF010000205.1 GCA_012267605.1 Alphaproteobacteria bacterium
CAGACCTGGGCAGTTACGTTTTTACTTGAAACACCTTTTCTGGCTCCGAAAATAAACGGTGCCTAAATTCCGGGTCAATTACAGCCCGTGCGATGATTTTTTTCCTTTTGTCATCCGCATGCATTTCTGAGTCCCTCCTTAGTTATCCAACATTATTAGCAACAGTTGTCCATGAATCCAGTTTCGCTAGGAAAGAGCGAATCTAACTCAACTTTCTCGCGAAATCAATGCGGTCGAATCGAAACTGCTTGTGTGGATGCGCAGTCAGATACATTCGACATCGTCCTCTTGGGAGGTAGAAATTTTGTTATGAAGGCAGCGCTTAATAGCTACCTCGCGGAACGTTATGGCCGGAAAGAATCTGGATGAAAAGCGAAGATGACGTTGACGACGCGGGTCCAGGACCAGTGGTCGATCCACGAGCCCTACTCAGCGAAGTGTTCGACGCCGCACTGGCTGCCGTCTCTCCCGCTCGTTGCTTGCCCGCCCACTTGCCGCACGGGGTTGATCGTGCGGTCAAAGGAAAATCGCTGGTGGTCGGCGCCGGCAAGGCCGCGGCCGCCATGGCCCTAGCGGCGGAGGAGAATTGGCCAACTCCCCTCGCCGGTCTGGTGGTCACGGCAAAGGGGTACGGCGTGCCTTGTCGTAATATCGAAGTCATCGAGGCGGCCCACCCTGTGCCCGACTCGGCGAGCGCTTCGGCAGCGGAACGGATCATGGCGTTAGCAAAGTCGGCTGGACCCGACGACCAAGTTTTATGCCTTTTCTCTGGCGGCGGTTCAGCGCTATTAACAGCGCCTGCGCCCGGTTTAACGCTCGATGACAAACAGTCGGTGACGCGATCGCTTTTGCGATCAGGCGCAGCAATCGCGGAGATCAATACCGTGCGGCGACACCTTTCGGCCATTAAGGGCGGCCGGCTGGCGACCGCGTGTGCCCCAGCGCGCGTTGTCACACTGGTGATTTCTGACGTGCCTGGCGATGATCCGGCGGATGTGGCCTCAGGACCGACTGTGGCCGGCAGGACTGTCCCGGCCGACGCCGTGGAAATCCTCGGAAAATATCGCATCCCGGTATCCGAAAACGTCATCAGGCATTTGCGACGACCGCCGCGTCCCGAGCCTCTGAGCCACGTCCCTGGGGAAACCTCCGTGATCGCCGCGGCGTGGGATGCCTTGGCGGCAGCGGCTCGGACCGCCGAGAAGAAGGGCCTCGGGGTCGTCAACCTCGGCGACACGGTGCAGGGTGAAGCACGCGAGCTGGCGCGGCGCGACGCGGATTTGGTTCGGCGCATGGTTCGTAGCAGCGGAGGTGTAACCGCACCGTGCGTGATCTTGTACGGAGGAGAAGCGACAGTTACTGTGCGTGGGCACGGTCGCGGCGGACCCAATAGCGAGTATGCTCTCGCCCTCGTCGCCGCGCTTCGCGGAATGGCCGGTGTCTTTGCGCTGGCTTGCAATACCGATGGTATTGACGGGACGGGCGACAACGCCGGCGCAGTTGCCACTCCCGATACATTGTCTCGTGCGGCCGATCGGGGCCTGAACGCGGACAACGCGCTAAAGGAAAACGATAGCCATGGCTTCTTCTCCGCGCTCGGCGATCTCGTGGTCACCGGCCCGACGCGAACCAACGTCAGCGATTTCCGCGCCATTCTTATCCTTCCGACGCAACGCTAGGCAGCACCAATGTTCGCCTCCTCACCGTCTATGGCGTTAAGGTCGAAGTGATGCGCATGCCACCACCCGATCCGACGACCATGTCACGCAAGCCGCAGATTGTGCGCGCCTTACGGAAAATTGTGCCCGGCGAGGGGGTCATTGCCGAAGAAGACGCGTTGGGTGCCTATGAGAGCGATGGCCTAACCGCCTATCGGCAGCGACCCCTGGCAGTTGTGCTTCCCAGCCAAACTTCCGAGGTCGCGGCGATTCTTCGATTTTGCCAGAAGGAAGGGATCAAAGTTGTTCCGCGCGGCGCGGGTACGTCGCTTTCTGGTGGCGCCCTTCCCCTGGCCGACGGCATCGTCCTGGGCCTGGGCAAATTCAACGCGATTCTGGACATCGATTACGAAAACCGATGTGTCGTCGCTCAACCTGGTGTGACGAACCTGTCGGTAACCCGCGCAGTCGAGGACAGGGGATTCTACTATGCCCCGGATCCCTCGAGCCAGATCGCCTGCACGATCGGCGGCAATGTCGCTGAGAACGCTGGCGGCGTTCATTGCCTAAAGTACGGGTTGACCACGAACAACATACTCGGTGTTCAGGTCGTGCTGATGAATGGAGAGCTTATTCGCCTGGGCGGAAAACACATGGATGGCGGCGGATACGATATCATGGGCCTGATGACCGGGTCGGAGGGATTGCTCGGCGTCGTCACCGAAGTCACACTGCGGATTCTGCCGTGCCCGGAGATGGCCCGCGCGCTTCTGCTCGGATTTCCCAGCAACGCCGCGGCAGGTGATTGCGTCGCCGCGATCATTGCTGCGGGCATTATCCCTGGGGGCATGGAAATGATGGATCGGCCCGCTGTCCACGCCGCCGAAGCTTTCGCCCATCCAGGATATCCCCTTGACGTACAAGCCTTGCTCATTGTCGAGGTCGACGGCGCGGCTTGCGAAGTGGACGCTTTGGCAAAGCGGGTTCGGTCGATCGCCCAAGATACAGGCGCGGTGTCGACGAAGGTCAGTGAAAGCGAGGAGGAGCGGTTGCTGTTCTGGGCCGGGCGCAAGTCGGCGTTTCCCGCCGTCGGGCGTCTCGCGCCGGATTATTATTGCATGGACGGGACAATTCCGCGGGGGCGCCTGCCCCAAGTCCTCGACGAAATTGGAGCCATGTCGGAACGCTTTGGATTGCGGGTCGCCAACGTTTTTCACGCCGGCGACGGCAACCTCCATCCACTAATTCTGTATGATGCCAACAACAGCGGTGAGATGGAGTGCGCCGAGGCGTTCGGTGCCGAAATTCTCCGGCTTTGCGTTCGGGTCGGCGGGGTCCTGACGGGAGAGCACGGCGTTGGCGTGGAAAAACGCGATCTTATGGAAACCATGTTTAACGAAGACGATCTCAATCAACAGCAACGCGTCAAATGCGCGTTCGACCCCCAGTCCTTGCTGAATCCGGGGAAGGTGTTTCCCACCTTGCGCCGCTGTGCTGAACTCGGCCGGATGCATGTTCATCGGGGCAAAATGCCGTTCCCCGAGCTGCCCAGATTTTAACGTCGAATAAGGCGTTGGAATCAGAAAAATGGTGTCGATATTCGAGCCCACAACCGTCGATGAACTGCGCCAGATCGTCGCTGGTGCCGTGGCAGAGAAATGTCCGATAGAAGTCAGCGGCGGGTCGACAAAAAAGGGATTTGGGCGACCGTCGGAAACCGATGCGGTTCTCGGGCTCGGCGGTTTTTCAGGTATCTCGTACCACGAACCCGGTGAGCTGGTGTTGACGGCGGGCGCCGCAACACCCGTTCAAGAAATAGAATCCCGACTTCGCGCCGAGGGTCAAATGCTCGCCTTCGAACCAGCGTATTTGGCTCCCCTATACGGCACACCCGCGGAATCGGCGACGATCGGCGGCACGCTGGCCTGCAACCTGTCCGGCCCACGTCGCCCCAAGTCCGGCGCAGCGCGTGATCACTTCTTGGGGGTCAAGGCGGTTAGCGGACGTGGCGAGCTCTTCAAGTCCGGCGGACGCGTCGTCAAGAACGTGACCGGATACGACATGTGCAAACTGCTCTGCGGTTCGTTCGGCACGTTGGCTGTGATGACCGACGTGACCTTGAAGGTCGTCCCGGCACCAACCGCAACGCGGACCGTCCTCGTATTTGGACTCGGCGACGATGACGCCGTAAAGACCATGGGCGAAATGCTTGGTGGCCCCCATGACATATCCGGCGCAGCCCATTTCCCTACGAGCTTAGCCTCCGGATTCGTGCCGACAGCGAGCGATTCGGTGACGGCCCTCAGAATCGAAGGAGAGGAAACCGCCGTGCTCGCGCGCGCGAAACGACTGGAAGGCTCGATCGCCATTAAAGGCGATACAGCATTGCTGGGTGATGCGGAATCGATCCGTTTATGGCGGGCGGTGCGCGGTCTCGCACCGTTCGTGAAGACGAGAGACGAAATCATTTGGCGCCTAGCGGTTCCACCGGGGACAGGTGCCCGGATTGTCGGAAAGATTGCCCAGACGCTTACATTCCGGGTCTTCTATGATTGGGCGGGCGGATTGATTTGGTTAGCTTTCGCACCCGTCCCGGACGCAGGCGCCAAGGCCATCCGCGCCGTTGTTGAAGAGGTCGGAGGGACAGCGATGCTGGTGCGGGCCGAAGACCGCGTGCGCAACCGCGTGGATATCTTCGAGCCCCTGGGCGACGCGCTTCGCGGTCTGTCCCAACGCGTAAAGGAGAGCTTTGATCCGATGCGCATCCTCAACCCCGGACGCATGTACGCCGGTTTATAGGCGACGGGGTCAGAATGCGAACCACGTTCTCAATTGCGCAACTCGCCAATTCGGACATTCAGGAAAGCAACCAAATCTTGAGGCGTTGCGTTCACTGCGGGTTTTGCCTGGCTACCTGTCCAACACATGTGTTGTTGGGCGACGAGTTGGACAGTCCACGGGGCCGAATTTACCTGATCAAGGAAATGCTGGAGGCGGATAAGCCGCCCTCGCCGGAGACTGTAAAGCATCTCGACAGATGCCTTGGTTGCGCCTCATGCATGACCACCTGTCCCTCCGACGTGAATTACGTCCGATTGCTCGAACACGGCAGAGCCCATGTCGCCCGAACCCACTCGCGCACTATGTCGGACCGTTTATCGCGTTGGTTCTTCGCTAATCTTCTCGCGAGACCATCCGCGTTTCGAGTCGCGGTACGTGTAGCCGCTTGGTTTCGGCCTTTATCGTCTTGGCTGCCGCGCCGTATGCGGGCAGCGGTCGCACTTGCGCCGCGCCGACTACCGGCGACCTCGTTGTTGGACCGCCAACCTATTCATCCGGCGCATGGCAAGCGACGGGCGCGCGTTGCCCTATTGACCGGTTGCGTGCAACGGGTGTTAGCGCCAAACATTAACGACGCGACCGTGCGACTGCTCAACCGCCACGGGATCGAGGTGGTGGTCGCGGGCCGCGGTTGTTGCGGGCATTGGCCCAGCACATGGGCCGTACGCGACAGGCCCGCAAGGCGGCACGCGCCAATGTGGCCGCCTGGTGGCGCGAATCGCGCAACGACAGTTTCGACGCCATCATCGTCAATGCCTCTGGGTGTGGCATGGCGGTGAAGGATTACGGGCATCTGTTG
>JAAXGF010000032.1 GCA_012267605.1 Alphaproteobacteria bacterium
GCGGACATGATTTGGCTTCGCAGCCCGATAACCTCGGCGCGGGCGAGACCCCACGACGATGGAAAGCGTGTATTGGAAGATTGATGATGCCTGTTGACATGACGCCGGAAATTTTCATACGTCACCGACACTTGGCCGGCAGCTTTCAAATCACCAAAAATCGACTTTATGGTTTGGCCCTTATGTAGTCTTGCGGATATTTCACCATAGAAAATACCCACTTCGCGCCGGGCCTCACCCCATGGAGTTGACATCTTCCGAAACCCTCGCCAAAGTAAGTTCCAGCGTGTGGGTATCGGATTCGGCGTACGTTAATATTTCGGGTTCTCTTTACATACCAATAACCGAAAAAATGAGGTTTCATGGTGGCTGTGGCCATTATGTGGCAAATCCGGCACCTAGTTGGTGTCGGAAAATTTTACATATTGCTATGTTTCGTCATAAAAATTTCAAAAATTTCTTGATCTCGTTCCACAATATCCATTGAATCCCAATGGTTAATATGAATATGGCACGAGAATTGCTGTATCCTTAGTGTGAAGGCTTGTTTGAATAAATAGTGGGCTCGTTGCCTTCTCATTTGTTTGAGCACAGTCGAAGGAGGAAAATCGATGATCCTGCGGCACGCACTAAACTTATTCGCGCTTCTCTTGGTTGTAATTGGAACCAGCCGGGTAGAAGCGATGCCATCCACATTTGATTTTACGGGTAACCTTGGCACCGTTGATCCGCCGGGTTCAACGCGAACATTTTTCGACCAAGAAACCGGGACTCGAACGGTCGAGGCTAGCGCATGGGTAACGTTGGATGATCCGTTTGGTCCGATAGTCGGGATTCATGAATCGCGTCCCCATCAAAATGGGGATGGCCTCGGCGCCGATCATCCTTTTATTGACACTGATACCGAAATCGACAATCTCGTAGGCTTCGATTTTCTGGCGCTGGATCTCGGGTCCCCGGATTGGGAACCGGTTAGCGCCGAACTCGCGGACGCAGAGGGATTCTGTCTTGTTCCCGGTTTCTTTGGGGGCTGTATCGTTTCTGTTCCGGATTCTGACTGGCATATTCACGGTTCGAACACAGTGGCACCTGGAGACGGTGTTCCATTGACGGGCCCCGACTTTGAGCTTTTGGTGTCTGGTACGGGGAACGCCAACGTGAATATTTTGTCAACCGACTTGTTCCAATATATCTATTTTTCTGGCGAGCCTGGACTCGGAAATGCCGATGACAACTTTCGGGTAGCCAGTTTCGTTGGTGTACTCAATCAAGTTCCCGAACCGGTTACGATTACTCTTTTTGGTGCTGGATTGGCTGGCCTTGGTTGGCTGCCGCGTCGTCGCAGGCGAAGAGTCGACTAAACCTCTCTGATTCGCTTGTTAACGGTGTTGTTCTGCTCATGCGGCCACGCCCCTTCGGATGTTGACAGATCGTGGCGGCCAATTAGCGGGGTATATTTGCAGCATCAGTTCGAAGTTCCGACCATGGTTCGCCGTCTCCTTCGCGCAACGTGACGAAACGGTCGACCGCTATCCCCGACCAGATTTCGCTTTGTCCGCTTGGCCACACAACCACGATACCTGTAAGGATCGGGCTATCCCCCAAACCGAAGTGCACTCGGATATCGTTGGCGCTGGCGTACGAACCGTCAGTATGGGCACGGCGCCACAGCGGAGGTATTCCTTCCCGTAGTACAGCTACGCGCGCTCCCATTCCGTCCCGGTTGGATTCGACGCCTTCCAGCTTTATCACAAGCCAATGCAGCCGGTTGCCAACCTGGTTCAAGAGCAGGCGCGCCGGACCATTATTGTTGGCGACAACAATGTCCACATCGCCGTCGTTATCGATGTCGCCGAACACAGCACCTCGGCTAACCTCCCGAAGCAACATTGCTGGGCCGGATGCGGCACTTATGTCAGTGAAATTGCCCGTCCCGTCGTTTTGAAAGAGCTGATTGGCCTGCTTGTAGGGGTCGGGGTCATTTCCGGAGACGACCTGCTCGAGCCCGACGGCGCCGTTGGCGATGAACACGTCAAGGGTGCCATTGTTATCATAGTCGAACCACTCAGCGCCAAAACCCGTGTATGCGCGGCTGGCCATACTAAGTCCATATCGGTCGGTGGCGTCGACAAAATTGCCCAGGCCGTCATTTACGTAGAGCGTATTGGTTTGGCGCCGAAGATGAGTCATGAATAGGTCTTCGTCGCCGTCCCCGTCAAAATCGCCAGCGGTTACCCCCATGCTCGCCTCGGTCTCGCCTTGGAGATTTAGGGCCGTTCCCGACGTCATTCCAACGTTCCTGAAGCGTCCTTCTCCTAGGTTCATCCATAGTTGGTTAGGTTGCATGTCGTTGGCGACAAATATGTCGGTCCAACCATCCTGGTTGAAATCGGCGCATACAACACCAAGACCGGAGCCGAACGCCGCATTGAGGCCGGCGCGTTCCGACACGTCGACGAAACGACCGTTGCCTTCATTTCGATATAGCCGGTCAGGCACGCCCATGTATACGTTCGGGTCGCAATAATCCGGCTGGCCTAGAGGGTTGGTGCAAGGCTTGTGGTTGGACAAAGTAAAGTTGACGTAATTCGTTACAAAGAGGTCTAGATCACCGTCTCGGTCGTAATCAAGAAATGCCGCTGACGTGCTCCAACTAGGATCGCCGGTTGCCGTTTGAGTCGTAATGTCGCGAAACGTGCCGTCGCCAAGGTTCTCGAGAAGTACATTGGAGCCAAAGTTTGTAAGGTACAGGTCCGAGTCTCCGTCATTGTCGATATCACCCACAGCAACACCCATGCCGTAACCGTCATGGCCGACACCAGCAGCTTCGGTCACGTCGCTAAAGCGAAGCGAATCGCCGCCCCCGTTGCGATAAAGGCGATTGCCCGGCCTATTTGGTGCCGGAAACTGTAGTGCTCCGTCTGCGATCCGAGTCCCTTGGACAAAATAAACGTCAAGATCGTCGTCGCCATCGTAGTCGAACAGGGCGACACCACCGCCTACGATTTTCGGCATGTGGACACTTCTAAAAACCTCG
>JAAXGF010000391.1 GCA_012267605.1 Alphaproteobacteria bacterium
AGGCAGCGCGCTGGCTGTCGTTGATCTCGCCGAGATAGAGAATGTGGCGCTGAACGACCCGGCGGCCGCGGACCCGGACGTTCTCCACCACGCTCCAGTAGCGGTGCTCCTTGCCGTCTTTGAAGCGTCTCTTGCAGCGCACGAACATGGGCAAAGCGTCCGGTGCTTTGCCAGCCAGATCAAGGGGGTAGGTCGGCACTACACGCCGTTCTGGAGAAGCAAAGCCCGGAAATCCGCCACTTTCCGGGCCGGAAAATCGTCACATTAGCCGAAACGCGTGCCGAGTTGCGGAAGTCGGGTTAAGGCCCGGCTATTGGATGGACATGATCGTACCGCCATGGGAGATGGTCGAACCGATACGAATTGTCAGAATTGCGGAGAGCCTACCCGCTGACGCCGATCTGCGCTTGCATTTCGAAGGCGAAAACTTCGACGGCGATCTTGTTCGCCTGGTAGCAGTTCTGCCGCTCGGGCCCGCCGGCAGTGGGTTGGAACGACTGAGTCATGGGGGTATCGCTGTGCGGCTCGAACCCGAAGGCGAGGTCTACGTCGACGCAGTCACCTTTGGCAGCGTGGTCGAACGGTTCGGTATCGATTTCGACTGGCGGATCACGGCCATCGCTCTGGCTGTGGAACAGCCCGCGAAACAGTTAATGTTCCTTCCCGCCGTTCTGTTAATTGGTCTCATAGCCGCGGTGCAATATTTCCGCCGCCCGCAAACAGAGGGCTGACGCCAAAAAAAAAGCCCCCCCGGGACAATCCGCCAAGAACGCTGATCTCTTGCCTGGCGGCCCGGGGGGCGATTTGCGAGCCGAGCGCCCTACTGGCATCGGCTACTCATTACCGCAACGGCATTCCCAATACCTATTTGGTCTCCTCCATCAAATAGGCAATCAAATTGGTGCGATCCTTTTCCTTTTTCAGACCCGGAAAAGCCATCTTGTTTTTCGCGATGAACTTACGTGGGTTGGTCAGCCATTCGTCTAGGGTTGCGTCATCCCAGACAACCGCTGCCTCTTTCAATGGATCGGAATACTTGAAACCCTCGACCGTGCCCGACGTGCGCCCAAACAAGCCGTAGAGGTTTGGTCCTACCTTGTGCGCACCACCCTCGTTTAGGGTGTGGCAGGCCTTGCATTTCTTGAAGACTTTCTTGCCCTTCGCGGTGTCGCCACCGGCGGCCATCTTAGTCTCCTCCTTGGCTTCGGCCTCGGGTTCGGCTTTCGCCTCCTCGGTTTCTTTCTCCTCGCCAGCGTCCTCTTTGGCCTTGGCGACATCGCCCCCACCACCGGTTTCCTGCATGAGATAGGCGATGATGTTGACGCGATCTTTTTCCTTTTTTAGGCCCGGAAACGCCATCTTGTTTTTCGCGATGAACTTACGTGGATTGGTCAGCCACTCGTCTAGGGTTGCGTCATCCCAGACGACCGCTGCCTCTTTCAATGGATCGGAATACTTGAAACCCTCAGCCGTGCCCGACGTGCGACCGAACAGCCCATAAAGATTCGGCCCAACCTTGTGCGCCCCACCCTCTTTTAGGGTGTGGCAGGCCTTGCATTTCTTGAAGACTTTCTTGCCCTTGTCGGGATCGCCGCCAGCCCACGCGGGGCCCACCGCAAGGGCGACAACGACAGCGAACGCGCTGGCCAGAAGCTTATTGCTCATCATCAATCCGTCTCCTCCCAGGAGTAGTGGTATGAAATCCGACGGGCGCCATTATTGCCGACCGCTATCACGGATGCAACACGGCTCCGCAAACAGAAAGGATCGGGCCAAGAAGTAGCCTGGCGTCAACCGTTTCCGCCCATCCGGTCAGGCGATTGCCGAATGCGACAAAATCTATTCTGTGCGAAATTCCTCCGGTAGGAAATACAGGGAATCGGTATCCGCCACCACATGGCAGCCGATGCAAAATTCGACGTTCTTGGACCCCTTCCCATTGGTTGTTCCTACGATATTGCCGTTGGGCATGACCAAAGTATACCGCCAGTTCTGGCTCGCTTCATAGAATCCAGCGCGCATCTTCTCCATCACAAATAGCGGCCCGGCCTGCACCCGACCGCCGCGTACCGAGAAGCTGTCCTTGGCCAGCACGGCACCAACGGAAGGGACGCCGGCCTCTTCGTACCGCGTGTATTCCTGGGCAATGGCGTTGTGATAATTGTGGACGAACCTTTGTCCGTGGGTCGCCGATACATACGCGCGTGTACTCACGCGATTCCAGTTCTGATAGCTTGCTGCGATCGCCAGCCCAGTGATCTCGGAAGCCAGCGCCGACTTGCCGTATCCTTGTTTCAAATTGCTCTTTATGCAGTCGTACGCCGCTGTGGCTTCCGCGAAACTCAATTCTACAGCGGCACCGGCACCGCAGGGATTACACGGATTGCAGGGACCACAGGGTCCGCAAGGGCTGCAGGGATTACAGGCGGCGGCCTTGAACAGCCGTGGCACGTGGCATTCACTCGCCGCGCCCGCGGCAGCACAGGGATTGCAAGGGCTACATCCGCCACTTGCAGCGCAGGGATTGCACGGTCTACATGGAGCGCAGGGATGACATGCGGACTTGGCCGCGCAAGGACTGCAGGGGCCGCAGGCCGCAGCGGTCTTGGTCCAGGGAACGGCGGAAGTCGGCTTCCGTGCCAAAGGATTGGGGCGCGCGATTGGATTCACCGCGACAGCGGGGGCACCGCTTACATGCGCAGCGCTTGACACCTTCGTTTGTCCAACAGCTTGCGTTGGTTCGACAGCTCGGGCGGCATCGATTACCGGCCGATCTGCGATTGCAACGTCAGCACCAAGGGCCGCGATTGGCACCACCGTTCCAGACAAGAGCCGACTACGCAATGACATCGGAGATCTCCTCCCCTGCACATCCGACATTCCCCAACCACCAACCATAGGGACCGGACTCGACTAGAAAAGGACGATCGAACTTCCATCACACCATTGTGACCGCTGGTCACGCCGCCGTGATCAATGCGGGATAGGTGCCACCGAAAGACGCGAAACGGGGACCCCAGTGGGATCCCCGAATCGCTTTAAACCAAAAACACAAAATCCCTGACAATCAGGGATTTCAGCGATAATCAACTAGTGTGCGGCACAGGGGTTACATGGGTTGCAACCATGTCCAGCAGCGCAAGGGTTGCAAGGATTGCAGCCATGTTTTGCTGCGCAAGGATTACACGGATTGCAATAACCCGCGACCACCGTCGTTGGCGCCTTGGCGGCGGAGGGATTGAGGCCTTCGGTAACGTCCGGACCATCGATAGCGCCCGCCGAAACAGTGCCCGCGCCAAGAAGAACGAGAGGGATTACGGTACCAGTGAGAAGACGATTACGCAGAGACATGTTGACGAACCTCGTCGGTTGTTGCCTAGTTGAAGGTCTTTTCGCCTATCACACGCAAACCGACACAAGCAACGAAAATCACGGCTGTCGAAGTCAAATCAGTGTGACATCGGTGTGACACGAAAACCCGCACTCATAGGCTTCGTTCTCGCTGCGTTCTGGCCCATTCTGGCCAGCAAGATTTGCAGCGCTGCAGAATTTCCGATTCCCGAAGTCGTGCAAATTCCGGCCGGCAAGTTTGTTTTTGGATCCGACGCTGCAGAAAGGGAAGCTGCCTACCGCCTTGATTCGGCGGCCTACGGTCACGACCGCACTCGGGAGCTCGGGTGGTACGAACAGGACCGCGCCCGGAATAGCGCACACCTTGAGGCCTTCTCCATCACGCGCACGCCAATCACGAACGCGCAATATGCCGCCTTCATCAAAACAACTGGTCATCCAGCGCCAGACGTTGACGTTAAAACTTGGCGCAGTTACGGACTCATTCACCCCTTTGAGCGCACCCGACGTTACGCCTGGCATGACGACCAGCCTCCACCGACGCTAAATCACCATCCGGTGGTCCTCGTCTCGCACGCCGACGCGCGTGCTTACGCGGAATGGCTGAGCGTTCAAACGGACAGCCGTTGGCGCCTACCAACTGAGTTGGAATGGGAAAAGGCCGCCAGAGGCACCGACGACCGCATGTTCCCGTGGGGCGAGACCTTCGATGCTGAGCGATTAAATAGCCACGATCTGGGGCCATTCGCCACCACCGCGGTTGGCCGATATCCCTCCGGCGCCAGCCCCTTTGGGTTGCTCGACGCCGCCGGTGTGAGCCGTCAAAAGTCTTTGCAAATCGCGCGACAAAAGTCTTTGCAAATGGCCTAGAAAAAGCG
>JAAXGF010000394.1 GCA_012267605.1 Alphaproteobacteria bacterium
GACCGAAAGCGGGGCTGTTACCTGCTTATCAGCTGGCCGCGTCAACGGAGTGGCGCGAACCGCGGCACGTCCAATGCGGCGAATGGGCCCGACCTCAAAAGTCAATGTTGAACGCCGCAACTCTCATCGCTCGTGCACCAGTCGTTAGCCCATTTGCGCATTGTATCGCGGGCACGCTCGCCATTCGGCACGATCTTTACAGTGCCACCAGCGACAGGTTCGATACGAACGAGCCCCTTGTCGACGAGCGCGCTCACGCCGTGAGCAATTTTGATGGGGTCAAGACCGGTCGCCTTGGCCAAGCCCTCGATCGTAATGTCCGTGAAAGGCAGTCGGCAAACGATCGTTCGCAGAATAGGATTGGCTCGGATGCGGACAATTCCTTCGACCTCTTTCAGCCATTCGCCAACGGCCTCGGCGATTTTGGGGTCCTCCTCCCACGGATAGGGTTGGGCGCCCGCGGCATTCGTCAACAGCAGTAGTGCGAGGTAAACCGCCGAGATTTGGGCACCTAGGAATTTCTTCTTGGCACAGCCAATACTGATTCGCTCGAAAATGGATTTTTGGCACTCGGAAAAAAATAGTTTCGTGCCGGCAATCCGATGAACGCAAAGGCGGCGATCGAAAGAAAAGCTTCCATCTCCGCCAATACCAGGCTCGATCATCCCGTCACCCCGCTCGGGACTGAACCCTATCGACGTTTCAACCGACACTCATTTTAAGCATTCTGCCGGTCAATCGAGCCGGCATTTGAACGGTTGATTTGGTTCGCCTTCAGGTTCCTCCCGCTGGCACCATACGCTTGACGACCCGTAATGAATACAAAATTTCTGGCGCATTACGTAATCAGTCGATCGCGTTTGATTCGCGTATCAACGGGGATCCGAACACCCTTGCGACGACAGGCACGATGGACGGAAAGCCACCGCGGTGGCTAAGATTTACTCGACCGAAATGATGCCGTTCTTGACCATGAATTCGAGCCCACGAATAAAGTCCTGATCCGATATCAAACCTTGTGACCACCACACGGCATTCTCTCGAACCCAATCTGGAATTTCAGTGGAACCTGTCTCACCCGCGTTCTCCGCGCTGACGTTGATGATTCCCTGCTTGATCATGAACTGAATTCCGGTCGCAAACTCTTCATCGGAAATTTCGCCTTCACCCCACCACGCGGCGTTCTTCTTGATCCAGTCGGGAATCACGGACTCAGTGCCACTATCGGGTGCCACGTTGGTTTCCTCGACTGTTTCGACGACGATTGCCTCAGGTGCCTCGCCAGCGTCCGGTCCACCGGCGTCGGCGCCCCCCTCCTTCACCGTAGCCAAGTGTTCTGCGATGGCGTCTCCCGCGCCCTCCGCGACGGCCTTATTCACCTCGGGAACCTGCGGCGATGCGGCATCCTCACTGGACGGAGCATACTCGGCAGCCCCCTCCATTGCGGCGGGCTCGGTAGGCAGCGATTCGGCGGCGGGTTGTTCAGCATCGCCGACGGCAAGGGTAAACACCGCCGGTTCCGCCGGCATCGGCATAAACAATATGCCCTCGACAAATACAGTGAGTTCATAGACCGCGCTGTCGTCGAATGTAACAGGCACCTTGACGGTACCCGTTGCTGTATGGGTAAGGTTCGTCGAGAAGATATTGTTACCGTCTTTCGCGACAGATACTCGGTAATCGATGTGCTTTTGAATCTCTTTCGATTCCTTGTTTATGAAATCAATTCGTAGGTTTGTCGGTTCTCCCGGCTGCGGCGGAGATGGCTCGGGAGTCAAGCCAACTTCGATTGTCCCATCTTCGGAGAGCACGGTTTGCTCGGCATCAACCTGTGCATTCGAAGGTGACACCGCGCCAAAAATTATCAACGATAGTATGAGAATTGCAAAATTGTACACGCGAAATCGAAGTATAATTTTTCTATTCACAGAATTAAGTAAAATAAACCTCTTAAGAATCTCACCATATCGGAGAAACATAGCGTATAAATCGCTGAATTTGCCTTCTATACTCTTGGTCATGCTTCCATCCCATCTGAAAATGAATTTTTGATATTTTTCATTTTCTTGTTTAAGTGACAGAATCACTGGTATTCTACCACGGCGAGGATTTTACATTTCGATGGGTGGTTTGTCAAAATTCCAGCCTCGCGCGAACGCGGCGCTGTGCGCCGCGTCCACATTGACAAAGTCGTATCAGGAAGCGTTTCGCAACGATTCATCCTCATGACGCGTTTTCAAAAAGGCAAGCATGGTATCGGCGCCGGAAACCTCGAAGGGGTCGTCTTGAGCATTGTCAGCGAAGCCGGGCTCGACGAATATTTTTTCGATCTCGCCGTCGTTCACGACCATTGAATAACGCCAGCTTCGCATTCCGAATCCAAGATTGGATTTATCCACGAGCATACCCATTTTGCGGGTGAATTCGCCATTGCCGTCAGGCAACAAAAATACGTTCTTGGCACCCTGTCTCTTACCCCACTGAAACATGACGAAGGCATCATTAACCGAGAGACAAATGACCGAGTCAATTCCTAGACGGATAAACTCGTCATAGAGTTCTTCGTAGCGTGGCAAATGGCTTGTATCGCATGTGGGTGTAAAGACACCGGGGAGTGCAAACAGGACGACTCGCTTTCCCTTGAACAAGTTGTCGGTGGTGACATCCTTCCATTCGAACGGATTGGAACCTCCGAGTGCCTCGTTACGCACGCGGGTCTTAAAGGTTACCGAGGGGATGGTGGTCATAGCTTCGCTCCTTTTCACAAATTTAGGACCAGATTCACTGTGTTCATGCCGCAAAATTGAGCGTCACGGAATTGATGGTGAATACACCCACGACATGGCCTACAGCCTCCAATTGAATATCTTCTAAAATTCTTACAGTTCAAGCTGATAAAACTGACTGGCTAATCAACACGCCCTGGAATGGTCGGTCTGCCAAAGACCTATTTTTCCGGATCATGGCATTAGGCCGCCGCATCGGTTTGCCCCACGAGTTGGACCGTTCGATGTGGATATGGGATGTTGATACCGTCCCGGTCGCATCGCTCCTTTAGCGCCTGGGTCAACTCGAACTTCACATTCCAGTAGTCGGCCGCCGCGCACCAAACCCGCACGACAAGATTTACCGAGCTATCCCCGAGTTCGCTGACGGCAATTTGTGGCCCCGGTTCCGCTAAAGTTCGGCTATCAGCCTTAACCACATCGGTAATCGAGGCAATCGTCGAGTTTATGTTGTCATCATAGCCGATGCCGAGGACCAGATCGACGCGACGTGTGTCATGAAAACTGTGGTTCTTCACCGCAGTATTCCATACCTGTGTGTTCGGAACGATGATCTGCACGTTGTCAGGTGTCGCCAATTCCGTGACGAAAAGAGAGATCTCCCGAACTGTTCCGGCCAGCCCTGAAACTTCGACAAAGTCGCCGATCTTGAACGGCCGAAGAACAAGAAGAAGGACGCCGGCTGCCACGTTGCCGAGGGTGCCCTGGAGCGCCAATCCAATAGCGAGACCGGCCGCACCGAGCAGCGCCACGAGACTTGCCGTCTGCACACCGAACCGATTGAGTACGGCAATTACCGCAATGGCTAGGACAAGATACCTGGTAGCGGCGGCGAAAAATCGGCGGAGAGTCTCGTCGACTCTTTCCGATTTCTTCAAAGCGCGCCCAACTGACCTTTGCGCCCAACCGGCGACCATCCATCCGAGAATGAGAATGGCGATGGCGGCAAGGACGTCCATTCCGAACGCAGTGCCTACTGCCAGAATCTCAGACCAAGTTTGTTCGACTGAGGTATCCATCTTCGTGCTCGCTTTCGTTGGGGTTATCCTCCGGCGCCACGCTGGAATACATTTGCGTGATGCAGCGCAGCTGGCGAATCGCGGTTAAACAGGAATTCCCCAGTGACGTCCACTACCACTAAGAATTTTTTGGAAAGGTCAGGCTATCGGAATATTAGCGCCGACTGCGAGTTCAATTCTCTGCCGATTGTGAGTGAAGGTACGTGTAGGTTTAAGATTATAACTCCGCCTCAACGCTTCGTCGTACTAGCCTCAGTGATTCGGTACCGATCATGAAAGCATTCCTGATCAGGCGTCTAAGCCGTAACCCGCTGAGCGCACGGTGCGTACCAAATTTGGGGCACCGGCTTCGTCCAGCGAACGGCGAAGACGGCGAATCTGAGCATCGACGGCGCGCGGTTCGACCGCGGCCTCCCGTCCCCATACGTGATCCAACAGTTGCTCTCGGGAATAAACCCGACGCGGATGGGCCATCAAGAATGCCAACAAATCGAAGGACTTGGGATGGAGCTGGATGCTCTGTCCGCTGAAGGTCACTTCCCGGTTGGCGGGACTAAGCGCGACGCCCTTGCACCCCATGTTCTTCTCACCGAGATCCGGGCGCGTGCGGCGGAGTAGTGCGCGTATCCTAGCTACCAGCTCATTGGGGGAAAACGGTTTGGTCACGTAGTCGTCGGCTCCGGTGTCGAGGCCGCGAAGTCGGTCTTCCTCCTCGGCCCGCGCCGTCACCATAATGATGGGTACGTTCTCGGATTCCAGTTTGCGTCGAACCCGCCGGCAAACTTCTAGGCCAGAAACCATGGGCAACATCCAATCAAGCACCACGGCGTCGGGCGGGTCCTCGACAATGAGACGAAGCGCTTCCTCGCCGTCTTCCGCAATGCTGACGGAATAGCCCTCCCGCTACAGATTATACTGAAGCATCATGGAGACTGGAGGGTCATCTTCTACCACAAGTATTTTTGCCTTCATTTTTCCTCTCGTATCCTGTGAACAATCAAATCGGGTATTCCCGGGAAAACGCAGTAGATGATCATCTTCGTCAGTTCATCCCGGATTACTACTGAACCATGGTTTCGGTTTCATCACCCTTTGGCCGTTCATCGGCGATGCGTTCTCCGCGCACAAGGTAATGAATGGTCTCGGCGATGTTGGTGCAGTGATCGCCAATTCGCTCGATATGCTTGGCCACGAACAGCAAATGGGTACAGGCAGAAATCGTACGGGCGTCTTCCATCATGTTGGTCAGGGATTCGCGGAACAAGCTGTTGTACATGCCGTCGACGAGTTCGTCCTTGCGCCATACCGCCACCGCCCGATCGGAGTTTCGATCAACGTAAGCGTCGAGCACATCTTTCAGCTGGCCGATAACCTCTTTTCCCATTCGGCGTAAGGCGTGAACCTGCGGTAGAGGGGGCATTGAATTTAGAACTTCGACACGCCTAGCCACGCTTTTCGAAAGATCGCCTATCCGCTCAAGGTTAGAGGAAATTCGAAAGACCGAAACGATTTCACGCAAGTCGACTCCCATCGGTTGACGCAGGGCGAGAAGCCGTACCGCATCATCGTGAACACTCTCTTCAAAGGCATCGATCCTTGCGTCGTTTGCCACCGTCCGCTTGGCGAGTTCCAGGTCCCGGGTGGTCAGCGCGCGCAATGCCCATTCAAGCTGACTCTCAGCGACACCACCCATCTCGGCGATGGTTCGGGAAAGACGAACGAGTTCATCCTCATAAGACTTGACCGTATGTTTGTGCAACGCGTGTTCCATAATGATCGCCCTTGGCCGCCAAAAATTAGCCGTAACGGCCAGTGATGTAGTCCGCCGTTCTGGTCTCACGGGGATTGGTGAACATGCGTTCCGTATCATCGAGCTCAACCAGACGTCCGAGATGAAAAAATGCCGTCAACTGCGAGACGCGCGCGGCTTGCTGCAGGTTGTGAGTGACGATCACGATTGTGAATTTTTCACGCAACTGGTCGATCAACTCCTCGATCCGGGCGGTGGCGATGGGATCAAGCGCGGAACACGGCTCATCCATCAAAATTACCTCGGGGCTCACCGCAATAGCCCTGGCGATGCACAGCCGTTGCTGCTGTCCTCCCGATAGGCTCGTACCGGGATCGTGCAGCCGGTCTTGTATTTCTTCGAACAGACCAACTCGGGTTAAACAATCACGAACGATCGCGTCCAAATGCTCTCGGTTGTTTGCAATCCCATGAATTCGCGGTCCATAGGCGACATTGTCGTATATGGATTTGGGAAACGGGTTCGGCTTTTGGAAGACCATGCCAATTCTCGCCCGCAACTTAACGACGTCGACGTTGCGATCGTAAACGTCTTCACCGTCAATCATGACATGCCCCTCAACCCGGCAACCTTCGACGACGTCATTCATCCGGTTGAGGCTGCGCAAGAACGTCGACTTGCCGCAACCAGAAGGGCCAATCAACGCAGTTACTCGATTCTCTGGCACGTCCAGGCTAACGTCGTAAAGAGCCTGCTTGTTTCCGTAGAATACCCGGATGTCCCGGACGATGATTTTCGCACCGGGGCAAATTCCTCCCGCGGGCACGGAATCTCGCATGGGCCGCTCCCCTACTTTGAGGCCCGCATAAACGCCGGAATTCGCCACTCTCCGCAACGAAAAATTTCTGGGGTCATGCAATTCGGTATACACGTTTCAAACCTCCCTAGTATTTTAATTCGAATTTCTTGCGCATGATGATGGCGGTGAGGTTCATGCAAGCGAGGAACACGAGGAGGACGAGGATTGCGGCGGAAGTGCGTTCGATGAAGGCGCGTTCAGGGCTATCGGCCCAAATGAATATTTGTACGGGCAAGACGGTCGCGGGTTCGAACAATCCGCCTGGAATGTCGGCGATGAACGCGACCATGCCGATCATCAGCAAGGGGGCGGTTTCGCCCAGCGCCTGGGCCATGCCGATGATCGTGCCGGTGAACATGCCAGGCAGCGCCATGGGCATGACGTGGTGGCCGATCACCTGAAGCCGGCTCGCGCCGATCCCCAGCGCGGCTTCTCTTATCGACGGCGGAACGGCGCGCAAGGAGGTGCGCGAGGCGATGATGATCGTCGGCAGGGTCATCAACGCCAGTACCATGCCGCCGACCACCGGGGCCGACCGGGGAAAACCGAAGAAGTTCAAAAACACGGCGAGACCCAGAAGCCCGAAGACCACCGAGGGCACCGCCGCCAGATTATTGATGTTGATGTCGATCAGGTCGGTCCACCTGTTCTTCGGGGCCAGCTCTTCCAGATGGATCGCGGCGGCCACGCCGATGGGAAAGGTGAGGATTAGTGTAACGAACAAGGTGAGGAACGAACCGACCACAGCGCCGCCCACGCCAGCGATTTCCGGTTCCCGGCTGTCGGCGCCGGTAAAGAAGCGGGTGTTGAAGTGTCTTTCGATGGCGCCGTCCTGGACCAAGGTTTCGACCCAGGCTATTTGCTGATCCGATATCCGCCGATGGGCCTCCGGCGTTTCGACCGATATCCGCCCTTTCAGAAACTGATCGACGTCATCGGAGGCGGTGAGCCACACATTGCGCGTCGAACCGATAATGCCGATCTCACCGGTGCCCGCGGTCTCCGTCTCTTGCATCACCATATCGCGCAGCTCGAACACCGCCCCCGGGCTAACGATGTCGTAGAGTTTTCGTTTGACCCGCCGCTCCGTAACCTCGGGAAACCGTTCCCGAATGGCGCGTTTCAGCAGCCCGCCATAGTCCGCGACCCCCAAGTTCTGGATGTCACGGGTTCCTTGCGGGTCGATGATGTCCTCCGCAAAATGAACCGGAAGGCGAACCATGGTTTGCTGGAACGCGCCAAAAGCGTTGCCGAGAATGGTCCACAGCAACAGTGCCAAGAATAGGATTGCAGCGGAGAGCGCCGCCACGCCGTAGAACTGGAATCGCCGTTCAGCCCGATGGCGCCGCCGCAACTGCGCGCGTTGGGATACCGTATCAAAGCCGCGCCGGGCGGCGAAATCAGTCATATTTTTCCCGATATCGCCGAACGGTTACGAGGGCGACGACGTTCAACGCCAAGGTGATGAAGAACAGCACCAATCCGAGGGCGAAGGCCGCGAGGGTCTTGGGGCTGTCAAACTCCTGATCCCCGACCAGCAGCGTGACAATCTGCGCGGTGATCGTGGTCGCGGCGGCAAACGGATTGGCCGTCAAATTCGCCGCCAGGCCCGCCGCCATCACCACGATCATG